>JBGPNP010000224.1:0-5077 GCA_041487575.1 Gaiellaceae bacterium
AGGGCCGAGTGCAAGATCGAGGAGCTGGGCCTGCTCATGGGCGGAGCGGAGGCGGAGGCCGTCGCATGAGTTATCCGCGAAAAGCCGCGAAAAATGCTTCGCATTTTCCGCGGGGGAATAGTTGGCCCCTTCGCTTCGCTCGGGAGGATGTTCGCTTGCAGGTTGGCCTATGAGCACGAGGGTCGGCCCGCTCGTCCTCGAGCGCCGCGCGCTCCCTTCGCCCCGGGTCATGGGCGCCGTCCGCGGCGGCGCGGTCTTCCTCGGCCTCCTCGTCGGTGCGGTCGTTCTCCTCGCGGGCAGCTACCCGGTCATCGGCAGCTACAAGACGATGGTCTCGAACGCGTTCGGGAGCGGGGATGCGTTCGCCGAGACGCTCGTCAGCGCGGCCCCGCTCATCCTCACCGGGCTCGCCGTCGCAGTGGCGGCGCGGATGCTCCTGTGGAACATCGGCGCCGAGGGCCAGCTCTACATGGGCGCGACGTTCGCGACCGCCTGCGCGCTGACGTTCCCGGGGTGGCCCCGGCCGCTGCTGCTCGCGCTCATGGTCGCGGCCGGACTCTTCGGCGGGGCGTTCTGGGCGCTCGGGCCCGGGTTCCTGCGCGCCCGGCTCGGGGTGAACGAGATCGTCACGACGCTCATGCTCAACTTCGTCGCGATCGCCTGGGTCTCATACCTCGTCCACGGGACCTGGCGCGACCCTGAGATCCAGTTCCCGATCTCGAAGGAGTTCACGACGAGCGCGACGCTGCCCTCGCTCTTCGGCACGCGCCTGCACGTCGGCCTCTTCCTTGCGCTCGCCGCCGCCGCTTTCATCTGGCTCATGCTGCGGCAGACGCGCTGGGGCTACGAGATCCGCGTCATCGGCGAGAGCCAGTCCGCCGCCCGCTACGCAGGGATGCCGACGCAGCGGAACATCGTCCTCGTTATGCTCCTCTCCGGCGCGCTCGCGGGCCTCGCCGGCATGGGCGAGGTCTCCGGGATCGTCCACCACATCGAGCCGAACATCTCGCCGAACTACGGCTACACCGGCATCATCGTCGCCACCCTCGGCCGCTTCTCGGCCTCCGGCGTCGTCATCGCCGCGGTGCTCTTCGGCGGGCTGCAGGTCGGAGGCTTCGCGCTGCAGACGGCGGACGTGCCCGTGCCGCCCTCGATCGTCCAGGTCCTTCAAGGCGCGATCCTCTTCATCGCGGTGGGCGCAGAGGTCCTTGCCCGCTTCCGGATCGGCTGGCACAAGCCGCCTTCCGGGGAGCGGGAAGCGATCGGAGGAGTTGAGCCGTGAACAGCTGGGTGTTGACGCTCCAGGTGGCGATGGCGGCCGGAGTCACGCTCGTCTTCGCTGCCCTCGGTGAAGTGATCGCCGAGCGGGCGGGCGTCCTCAACCTCGGGGTCGAGGGCATGATGCTCATGGGCGCCGTCACCGGCTTCATGGCAATGAACTCGACCGGGAGCCTCGCCGTCGGAGTCCTCGTCGCTCTCGCCGCCGGAGCCGGGATGGGCCTGCTGCACGCGTTGCTGACAGTGAGCCTGCGCGCGAGCCAGATCGTCGCCGGCCTTGCGCTGACGATCTTCGGCACCGGCCTCTCCGCCTACATCGGCCGGAACGTCGTCGGCACGCCGGCCGAGCACAGCTTCAACTCGATCAGCATCCCCGGGCTGCACGACATTCCCTGGCTCGGCCCGATCCTCTTCGAGCAGAATCTCCTCGTCTACGTCTGCTACGGGCTCGTCGCCGCCGCCTGGATCGTCCTCTTCCGGCTGCGGCTCGGGCTCCATCTGCGCGCAGTGGGGGAGAGCGCGGGCACCGCGGACGCCATGGGCGTCGGCGTCGTCGTCATGCGCTACGGCGCCGTCGCCACGGGCGGCGCTCTGGCCGGTCTCGCCGGCGCTTACCTCTCGCTCGCCGTCAGCCCGGGCTGGAGCGAGGGCATGACCGCCGGCCGCGGCTGGATCGCGATCGGGCTCGTCATCTTCGCGCGCTGGAGCCCCCTCGGCGCGCTCGCCGGCGGCTTCCTCTTCGGCTTCATGGAGGCGCTGAACTTCGAGGCCCAGGCGATCGGCATCACGATCTCGGCCGACTTGCTCTCAATGCTCCCGTACCTCTTCACGATCCTCGCAGTCGTGGTCGCGGCCGTCGCCGGCGGCCGCAGGCTCGGCGCCCCGGCCGGGCTCGGGATCCCGTACGACCGCGAGCAGCGCTGAGCGGTGGACGTCCTTACTCCTCGCACCCTCGACGAGGCGCTGGGGCTGAAGGCGGGGCGCCCGGATGCGCTGCCGATTCAGGGCGGAACGGACGTCCTCGTCGCGCTCAACTTCGACCGCGCTCGCCCGTCGGCGATCCTCAACCTGAACGAGGTGGCGGAGCTCAAGGGCTGGTCGCGTGAGAACGGCACGGTCCGCCTCGGCGCAGGCCTGGCGTACGCGGAGGCGATGCGCGAGCCGCTCGCCGGGCTCCTGCCCGCGCTTGCCGAGGCGTCGCGCACGGTTGGCTCGCCTCAGATTCGTAACCGCGGCACGATCGGCGGCAACCTCGGCACCTGCTCGCCGGCCGGGGACGCCCTGCCGCCGCTCTTCGTCGAGGGCGCCGAGATCGAGGTCGCGAGCGTGCGCGGCATGCGGCTCGTCCCGATCGCCGAGTTCATGGTCGGGCCGAAGCGGAACTCGCTCGCGCCGGACGAGCTCATCACTGCGGTCCTCGTCCGGCCGAGCGGCGCGCGGCAGACGTTCATGAAGGTCGGCCCCAGGAACGCCATGGTGATCGCCGTGTGCTCCCTCGCCCTCGCCGCCGATCGCGAGCGCGACGAGCTCCGCGCCGCCTTCGGCTCGGCCGGCCCTGTCGTCGGGCTCGTAATCGCACCCTTCGAGGAGCGCGACTCGTTTGCCGAGCGGGTCGCCGCGGCCGCGCGCCCCATCGACGACGTGCGCGGCACCGCCGCGTACCGCCGTCACGCGCTCCGCGTGCTCGCCGCCCGTGCGCTCGAGAGGTGTGCGGCATGAGAGTCGAGGTGACCATCAACGGCGAGACGCGCGAGGCCGAGGTCTGGCCGGGCTCGAGCCTCCTCTTCGCGCTCCGCGACGCCTTCGGCCTGCCCGGCTCGAAGAACGCCTGCGAGCAGGGGGAATGCGGCTCGTGCTCGGTCCTCCTCGACGGCGTCCTCGTCTGCTCGTGCCTCGTCCTCGCCGCGCAGGCGCACGGGCACGAGGTGGTCACCGTCGAGGGCCTCGCCGGGGACGGTCAGCTTCATCCGGTGCAGGAGGCTTTCGTCCAGGCCGGCGCTGTCCAGTGCGGCTTCTGCACGCCCGGGCTCGTCATGGCGACCGTCGACCTCCTCGCGCGCAACCCCTCGCCCACCGACGACGAGATCCGCGAAGCCCTCTCCGGAAACCTCTGCCGCTGCACGGGCTACGCGAAGATCTTCGAGGCCGTGCGGCTCGCCTCCGCGTCGTGACTAAGTGGTCGCCACCGCAAATACGGCCCCGCCTGTCCGGCTGCAAACCGGCGTATCCCCGCGTCCTCGGTCGGCCCCATACCGGCTTGGTATGGGGCCTCCCTGCGTCCTTGGGCTGCTTGGTTTTCGCGCGGCCAGACGAGACCGTACTTACGGTGGCGACCACTAAGAACTCAATCGATTTCCGGGCGAGCGAAGCGACGCTCCTAGCTTCTTCCGGGGAAAGGGCGCAGCACTTTTCCCGAGCTATGGAGCTCGGACGCGTGGGCGAGAGCGTGCCCAAGATCGACGCCGTCCCCAAGGTCGCCGGGGAGTTCGCTTACGCGAGCGACCTCTACGCCGCCGGCATGCTCTACGGCCACACCGTCCGCAGCCCCCACGCGCATGCGCGCATCTTCGCGGTCGACACGTCGGCGGCCCGGCGGATGCCCGGGGTCCACGCCGTTCTCACGCACGAGGACGTGCCGGGCCAGAAGACCTACGGGCTCGAGTTCGCGGACCAACCCGTGCTCGCGATCGACCGGGTGCGCTACTTCGGCGAGGCGGTCGCGATCGTCGCCGCCGAGGAGCCCGAGCAGGCCCGCCGTGCCGCCGCCGCCGTCCGCGTCGAGTACGAGCCGCTCGAGCCGATCGTCGATCCCGAGCGCGCGACCGAATCCGAGCCGCTCCACCCCGACCGCCCGACGATGGGCCACGGCTACCGGGATGATCCGCGACCGAACGTCGTCCGGCACATGGTCATTCGCCACGGCGACCCGGACGCCGCCGGCGACGTCTCCGTGTCGGGCGTCTACGAGATCGGCCAGCAGGACCAGGCCTTTCTCGGGCCCGAATCGGGGCTCGCTGTGCCTGACGGCGAGGGCGGTGTCGACATCCACGTGGCGACGCAGTGGCTCCACGTCGACCGCGACCAGGTCGCCCCCTGCCTCGGCCTCCCGAAGGAGATGGTCCGCCTCCACCTCGCCGGCGTCGGCGGCGCCTTCGGAGGGCGGGAGGACCTCTCGATGCAGATCCACGGCGCCCTGCTAGCACTGGCGACGAACCGGCCCGTGAAATTCGTCTACTCGCGCGAGGAGTCCTTCGTCGGCCACATCCACCGCCACCCGGCGAAGATCTGGGCGGAGCACCGGGCCACCCGGGGCGGGAAGCTCGTCTGCGTCCGGATGCGGATTCTCCTCGACGGCGGCGCCTACGCCTCGAGCTCGACCGCGGTCACGTCGAACGCCGCCTGCTTCGCTTGCGGGCCGTACGCCGTCCCGAACGCCCTGCTCGAGAGCACGTGCGTCTACACGAACAACCCGCCCTGCGGGGCGATGCGCGGCTTCGGGGCCGTCCAGACGGCTTTCGCGGCCGAGGCTCAGATGGACGAGCTGGCCGGGGCGCTCGAGCTGGACCCCGTCGAGCTTCGCCTCCGGAACGCGCTCGGCCCGGGCGACGTCCTGCCGACCGGCCAGCGCATCATGGGATCGATGCCCGTCGCCGAGGTCATCCGCCGCTGCGCAGCCATCCCGGTGCCGGAGCCGGAAGAGCTCCCTCGCGACCCGATCCGCCTCCCCGGCGGCGCCGGCAACACGACGCGCGGCGAGGGCGTGCAGCGCGGCGTCGGCTTCGCGGTCGGCTTCAAGAAC
>JBGPNP010000225.1:0-5071 GCA_041487575.1 Gaiellaceae bacterium
CGCAGCGAGCTCGAGCAGGGCCTCGCGCGCGACCTCGAGGAGCTCGTCCGCCGCGAGGCCGAGTCCGAGTCGCCGCTCGTCCCGAGCCGCTTCGAGGTCTCGTTCGGCTCCGAGCGCTCGGCCCCGGAGCTGCAGCGCGGGCTCGATCTGGGCGGCTTCACCGTCTCGGGCAAGATCGACCGGATCGACCGCGACCCCTTCGGCGCGCGGGGGATCGTCATCGACTACAAGTCGGGGAGGACGGCGCACTCGGCGGCGGAGATCGAGCGCGCCCGCCTCCTGCAGATCCCGCTCTACATGCTCGTCCTGCGCGACCTCGTGGGGATCGAGCCGCTCGGCGGCGTCTACCGCGCGCTTGCGGGCGACGGCAAGGCGCGCGGCCTTCTGCGCGCCGACCTGCGCGAGGACGGCGTGCCCGGCTTCCAGAAGCACGACTACCTCGACGAGGACGCGTTCTGGGGCCAGGTCGAGCAAGCGCAGGAGCGGGCCCGCACCGCCGTTGCGCGGATCCGTGAGGGTGACGTCAAGCACGACCCGAAGGGCGGCTTCCCGTGCCCGACGTGGTGCAGCCTCTGGACCATGTGCCGGGTGAAGCGGTCGTGAGCGCGGTCGAGGCTCAGGCACCCAACCGCGAGCAGCTCCGGGCGATCGAAGAGCCCGGCGTCGTCTTCGTCTCGGCCGGCGCGGGCACCGGGAAGACGACGGTCATCGTCGAGCGGTTCTGCCGCGCCGTCTGCGAGCGCGGCCTCGACGTGGACTCGATCCTCGTGATCACCTACACCGAGCGCGCGGCCGGAGAGCTGCGTGGGCGGATCCGGCGCCGGCTGCACGAGCTCGAGCGCCACGACCTCGCGCGCGACCTGGACGCTGCCTGGATCTCGACGATCCACGGCTTCTGCCACCGGCTCCTGAAGTCCCACCCGTTCGCAGCCGGGATCGACCCGCGCTTCCGCGTGCTCGACGACAGCCAGGGGCGGGTGCTGCGGGGCGAGGCCTTCCGGGAGGCGCTGGAGGAGTTCTGCGGCAACGGGAACGAGGAGCGGCTGCGGCTGCTGACCTCCTACGGTGGGCGACGGCTGCGCCGGATGCTCACGGGCGTCCACGAGACGCTCCGCTCCTCGGGGCTCGACCTCCAGCTGGAGGCGCCGGGAGACCCGCAGCTGGGCGCGCGGATCGACGAGCTTCGTGCCGCTGCCCGAGAGCTCGAGAGCGAGGAGGCGGCCCACGCGCTGCGCCTGCTGGAGTCTCCGCCGCGGCCGGAAGCCCTGCTCGACCTGGCCGAGCTCAGTGACCGGAGCGAGCCTGCCGAGGCGTACGAGGAGGCGCGGCACGCGGTCGAGCAGGCAGCGCTCGAGGCGCTCGCTGCCCGAGACCGCGAGCAGCTGCAGGAGCTCCTGCTCGCCTACGACCGCGCCTACCGGGCCGCGAAGGACCGCGAGTCGGCGCTCGACTTCGAGGACCTCCAGCTGCTCGCGCGCGAGCTCCTGCGCGAGAACGAGGAGATCCGCGGGCGCGAGAGCTGGCGTTTTCGCTCGATCATGGTGGACGAGTTCCAGGACACGAACCGCCTCCAGTGCGAGCTGGTCGACCTCCTTGGCAGCGAGGACGCGGAGCTGTTCTTCGTCGGCGACGAGTTCCAGTCGATCTACCGCTTCCGGCACGCGGACGTCGAGGTCTTCCGCGAGCGGCGCGAGCAGGTCGGCGGGGTGCTGGCGCTGACCCAGAACTATCGCTCGCGGCCCGAGGTGCTCGACGTGATCAACCACCTTTTCGCCGCGGACTTCGGCGAGAGCTTCCAGCCCCTCGACGCGGCGGGCCGCTTCGCCGACCCGGCGTTCGGGGCCGCGGTCGAGCTGCTCGTCACCGACAAGGCGAGCTACGCGGAGACCGGCACGCACTGGCGCCAGGCCGAGGCGCGGCACATTGCCCGGCGCGTTCGCGAGCTGGTCGACGCGGGCGAGGCGGCGCCCGGCGAGATCGTGCTCCTGTTCGCCGCGGGCACCGACGCGCGGCTCTACGAGGAGGAGCTGCGGGCGCTCGGGCTGCCGACCTTCCGCGCCACCGGCCGTGACTACTACCACCAGCAGCAGGTGGTCGACCTGCTCGCCTACCTGCGCCTGCTGCACAACCGCTACGACGACGAGGCGCTCGTGACCGTGCTCGCCTCGCCGTTCGTCGGCGCCTCCAACGACGCGCTCGTCCTGCTCCGCCGCGCCGCGCCGAAGCGGCCGCTCTTCGTGGGCCTGGAGAAGGGCATGCCCGAGGGCCTCTCCGCCACCGACCGCAGGCTCTTCGAGGCGTTCAAGCAGCGCTTCGACCGCCTGGCCACTCGAGCGCCGACGCTGACCCTCGAGCGGCTCTGCGAGCAGATCGTCTGTGCGCACGACTACGACCTGGCCGTGCTCGCCCAGTGGGACGGGCGCCGCCGCTACGCGAACCTGCGCAAGCTGGCGCGGCTCGCGCGCTCGTACGAGGAGCTGCGCGGGCCCGACGTCCAGGGCTTCGTGCGCTTCGTCGCCGAGCAGGACGCCGTGGGCGCGTCGGAGCTCGAGGCCGTCGCCGAGGAGGAGGGCACCGACGTGATCCGGCTGCTGACGATCCACTCGGCCAAGGGGCTGGAGTTCAAGGTCGTCGTGGTCGCCGACGCCGGCCGCGACCGCGGGCGCAACGACGCGGACGAGATCCTGTGTCTCCCCGACGGGCGGCTCGGCTTCCGCGTGGCCGAGCCTTCGACAGGCAAGCGCCTCTCGACCTCCGATTACGAGTCGGTCAGGAGTGCGGACCAGGACGCCGAGGGAGCCGAGCGGCTCCGCCTCTACTACGTGGCCATGACGCGCGCGATCGACCGGCTGATCGTCTCGGGCGCGATCGACCAGGACCGGAAGGCGGATGCGAACACGCCCATCGGCTGGGTGCTCGACCGGCTCGACGCGAACGAGCTCGACGACGCGGGGGAGGCGCCGGTCGAGATCGAGCGCGGCGGGGCGCGCCTGCTGATCCGCCTCGACCGGTACGCGCCCGCGGAGACCGTGGAGCCGGCGCCCGCTGACATCGAGCAGCTGGAGCTCTTCGAGGTCGCCGAGAACGGTGACGGGCCGCCGGAGGCGCCGGCGGTCGCCCTAGCGCCGCTGGCCGAGGTCCCCGCACCGCCACTCCACCGCGTGCGGCGGCTCTCGTACAGCGCGCTCTCGCTCTTCGAGCGCTGCTCGTACCGGTACTTCGCCGAGCGGGTCGTCGGGCTGCGCCCTGCCGACGCGTCAGGCTTGGTGCCGGGGCAGGCGGGGCTCGCCGCGACCGAGATCGGCGACGCCGTGCATGCGCTGCTCGAGCGCATCGACCTCAGCGCGCCGGCCGTGCCCGGGGATCTCGAGGACGTCGTCCGCGCCCGCTACCCGGCCGCGACGGACGAGGAGCTCGAGCGCATCCGCGGCTTCGTCGCCTCCTACTGCGGCTCTGAGCTCGGCGCCCGGATCGCCGCCTTGGAGGGTGCGGCGCCCGAGCTGCCCTTCGCCTTCGAGCACGACGGCGTCCTGCTGCACGGGCGCATCGACGTCCTGCACCGCGACGGGGCGAGCGCACTCGTCCTCGACTACAAGACGAACTCGCTCGCGGAGGGCACGCCGGAGGAGATCGTCGAGCACGACTACAACCTCCAACGGCTCGTCTACGCGCTCGCGTGCTTCCGGGCCGGTGCCGAGCAGGTCGAGGTCGTCTACCACTTCCTCGAGCGGCCGGACGCGGTCGTCTCGACGAGCTTCACGCGCGAGAACGTCCCGGCGCTGGAGGCCGAGCTCTCCGCCGCGATCGCGGAAATCCAGGCCGGCGAGTTCCGCCCGACCCCCGGCGAGTTCGTCTGCGCCGACTGCCCCGCGTTGGACCTGGTCTGCGCCGGCCCGCGGCTCCGTCACAGCGGCTGATGGCCCGCAGCTACGTCGCCGAGGCGCGGCGGCGGGTCGGGCCGAAGCGCCAGCGGATCGTCCCCATCATCGAGCGGCTGCTCGCCGAGTACCCCGAGGCGACGATCGCGCTGCGCTTCCGCAACGATCTCGAGCTGCTCGTCTCGGTGATGCTCTCCGCGCAGACCACCGACGTGAACGTCAACCGCGTCACGGTGCGGCTCTTCCGCAAGTACCGCCGGCCGGAGGACTACCTGGCGGTGCCGCAGGAAGAGCTCGAGCGGGACATCTTCCAGACCGGGTTCTTCCGCCAGAAGGCGAAGTCGCTGCGCGGCACGATGCGGATCCTGATCGAGGAGCACGACGGTGAGGTGCCGACGGATTTCGCGGCGCTCCTGCGCCTTCCGGGCGTTGCCAGGAAGACCGCGAACGTGGTCTCGGCCGAGCGTGGCGAGGCCCATGGGATCGTCGTCGACACCCACGTGCGCCGCCTCTCGCAGCGGCTCGGACTGACCCGGCAGGAGGATCCGGTCAAGATCGAGCGGGATCTGATGAAGCTCGTCCCAAAAGCCGCCTGGGCGCGGTTCCCGCACCTGCTGATCTGGCACGGCAGACGCGTGTGCGACGCCCGCAAGCCAGCCTGCGAGGACTGTGTCCTTCTCGACCTCTGCCCGTCGGCCCGCCTCTAGCTCGCGACCATGCCGGGCTCGTAGGCGCAGGCCGGATCCTCGCCGAGCGGGTCGCCTGACGACGCGAACGCGCGCGCCCGGGAGCCTCCGCAGAGCGTCGCGTACTCGCATCGCCCGCAGCGTCCCGAGAAGCGTGCAGCACGGATATCCAGCATCAGGGGGTGCTCCCGGTAGAGCTCGGCGATCGTCTGCTCGCGCACGTTGCCGAGCCGGACGGGAAGGAAGCCGGCCGGGTAGACATCCCCCGTCGACGAGACGAACACGATCCCGCGACCGTCGCGGGTTCCCTTCGTCTGCGCCTTCGACTCCGTTGTCGGCGGTCCGAGGTGCTGGCGCAGGCCGTGTGCCAAGCGCTCGTGCAGCGGCCCGGGCCGGACGGACACGCCGTCACGACGCCACGTAACGATCCTGCGGAAGAACGGGCCTTCTACCGTGCGGACGATGAAGTCGTAGTGCGAGGCGTCGTACAGGAACAGGCATACGTCC
>JBGPNP010000226.1:0-5042 GCA_041487575.1 Gaiellaceae bacterium
AGGCACGGAGTTGTCGAAGATGTAGGCGTAGTACTCGTCGACGGTGAGCTTCTCGCCGGGTCGCTCCTTCGACTCGAACCACCGCCGGATGCCGAGGCTGCCGTCCGGGTCGATCCGCCAGGAGAGGTCGATCCAGAGCTCGTTCTCCTCCCAGACCTCGCCCGGGTTCGTCTCGCGCGTGCCCACTTCCTCGCCCTGGCGCCGCCGCGCCTCGCGCGCGACCGGCTGGCGGAAGCCGAGCCACTGCCCGTCGTACTGCTCGTAGGAGTGGATGTCGTGGCGCTCCGAGCTGTGGCCCATGGGCAGCACGTAGTCGGCGAGGAAGGCGGTCTCCGACCAGGTCGGCGTGAGCGCGACGTGGAGCCCGACGAGGCTCTCGTCGGTGAGGACCTCGATCCACGAAAAGCCGTCCGGGTTTGTCCAGACCGGGTTGTAGACCCGCGTGAAGTAGACGTCGAGCCGGCCGCGGCCCTCCTTGAGCATGTGCGGAAGGAGGAACGACATCTCGTTCATGGCGAGCGGGTACTCCTCGGGCCAGGAGAGCTCGTTCCAGGTCTCCGGGTGCGGCGGCGTGTAGATCGGCTTCGGGACGAACTTGTTCCAGGCGTTCGGGTACGTCCCGCCCTCGGTCGCGATCGCGCCCATGAGCGCGTTCAGGAGGAAGAGGCAGCGCGAGACCTGCCAGCCGCCGAGGTTTCCTGCCGCGGCCGAGCGCCAGGTGTGGGTCGCGAGGCGCGTGCCCGCGGAGGCGACGGCGTCGGCGATCTCACGAAGCACCCCGGCCGCCACGCCGGACTCGCGCTCGGCGAGCTCGAAGGTGGAGCCGGCGTAGAGCTCCTCGAGCACGCGCTCGAACTCCTCGAAGGTCTGCGGCCCGCCGGGGTGCTCGTGCGCGAGGTACTCCTGCCAGTTCCACCAGCGGCGGACGAACTCGCGGTGGTAGAGGCGGCGGCGGATCAGGTCGCTCGCGATCGCGAGGAGGATCGCGGCCTCCGAGCCCGGCACCGGCGAGACCCACCAGTCGGCGTGCGTCGCCGTGTTCGAGAGGCGCGTGTCGAAGACGATCAGCTTCGCGCCGGCCTCCTTCCCCTCGATAACGCGCTGGGCGTGCGGGTTGAAGTAGTGGCCGGACTCGAGGTGGGCGGAGATGAGGAGGATGACCTTCGCGTTCGCGTGGTCAGGGCTCGGCCGGTCGAGCCCCATCCAGTAGTGGTAGCCGGCCCGGCCCGAGCTCGAGCAGATGTTCGTGTGCGAGTTGTGGCCGTCCACGCCCCAGGCGGCGAGCACGCGCTCGGTGTAGCCGTCCTCTCCGGGCCGGCCGACGTGGTAGACGATCTCGTTCCGGCGCCCCTCCTCGAGCGCACGGCGGATCCGGCCCGCGATGTCGTCGAGCGCCTCGTCCCAGGAGACACGCTCCCACTTCCCCTCCCCGCGTGCGCCTGCGCGCCTGAGCGGGTAGAGGATCCGGTCGGGATCCGTGACCTGGTTCAGCGTCGCCGGGCCCTTGGCGCAGTTCTTGCCGCGCGAGCCCGGGTGCTCGGGGTTCCCTTCGAACTTCCGCACCTGGAGCGTCTCCGGGTCGACGTAGGCGAGCAGGCCGCAGGCGGACTCGCAGTTGAAGCAGGTCGTCGGCACGAGCATCGAGCGGCGCTCGACCCGGCGCGGCCACGAGCGCGAGTCGAGCTCCGTCCAGTCGTCCCAGCGCTCCTTCGGCGGGAAGGCCGCGAGGTGAACACCGCTAGGACCCGGGTAGAACGTCTCGCTCATAGGCCAACCTCCCTACGAACATCCTCCCGAGCGAAGCGATGGGACAAGCTCCCCCCGCGGAAAATGCGCAGCATTTTTCGCGGATAGCTCATGCCAGCGGGACCGCCTGACCTGCCTGGACGTAGGCGTGCTCGTGGGCGAGGACGCCGAGGAGCGCGACGGGGACGGCCGCGATCCCGATCAGCGGCGCAAAGGCGGCGACGGCGACGAGCACAGCACCTGCCCAGAAGAAGCGGGCGTAGCGGCCGCGGGTCATCTCCCGGGCGGCGAGGTGCGCGTGCGCGGTCGGGTGCGTAACCGTCGTCTCGCCCGCGACCATGACGAGGTGGGCGAGCGCCGTCCCGGCGAGGAGCCACTCGAGCGGGCCGGCGGCACTCTCGGCGAGCCAGCGCGCGAACGGGAGCATGAGCGCCGAGCCGAGGAGGACGGCCTGGACGAGGAGGTGTGGCGCGAGGAGCGGGCTCTGCCAGAGGTCGCGCGCCTTCGCCTGCGCGAAGAGGTAGGCGGTGTAGACGGCCGCGGCCACGGCCGCGGGGAGGCCGGCGACCGCGAGCCACTTCACGGCGCTCTCCGCTCCCAGCGCCGCGAGGAGCACGTGCAGCGCCAGGACGCCGCCGTAGGCCGTGATCGCGACGGCGCCGCGCACGAGCCAGCTCCGCCACTGCGGCCGCAGGAAGAGGTAGACGAAGCGCCTCGGATGCTCGAGGTCCCAGATGAGGACGGCCCCCGTCGCCGCCAGGAAGCCGAGCGCGAGGAGCGGCGCCGCCCAGAGCCAGAGCGAGCTCGACCACGACAGGAACCCGGAGAGGGCGAGGGCCAGCGGCGCGAGGTACGCGCCGGCGGCGAGCCCCTTCGTCCACGTGTAGAGGCTCACGCGCCAGTCCCAGGGCGCGTGGTGCGGGATGTCGTAGGCGAGGAGGGCGGCGGCCGAGGAGTTCCAGGGGCCCGGATGGCCGGAGGCGACCCCGCCGCCTTGCTCCGCCCACATGTACAGGTCGCCTTCGGGCCTGCGGGCGGCGAGCGGGTCGAGCGTGGCCTGCGTCGCGCCTTTGTAGAAGAGCTTCGGCCGCGTCTCCTTCTCCGGCCGGCGGACCGCGACGGGCTCGCGGTTGACGATTCGGGCGACCTTCGAGGCGGGGTCGTTCAGGTCGCCGACGAGGATCGCCTCGACCGGGCAGACGACGACGCAGGCGGGCTCGAGCCCGACGTCGAGGCGGTGCGCGCAGAAGTTGCACTTCTCGGCCGAGTGGTCCTCGGGGTTCAGGAAGATCGCGTCGTAGGGGCAGGCGGCCATGCACGCCTTGCAGCCGATGCAGGCCGACTTGTCGAAGTCGACGATCCCGTCCTCGCGACGGAACATCGCCGAGGTGGGGCAGGCGGCGACACAGGGCGCGTCCTCGCACTGGTTGCAGCGGGTGACCTGGAAGTTGCGGCGCACCTGCGGGAACGTCCCGACCTCGACCGCCTTCACGTACGTGCGCGTGACGCCGAGCGGGACGTCGTTCTCGGAGCGGCACGCGGTCGTGCAGGCGTGGCAGCCCACGCAGCGGGTCTGATCGATCACCTTGACCCACTTCGGCCTGCCGTCCCCGGCGGCGAGGGCCCGGAGGTCGAAGGGTCCCTCGACGACGCTCATTGGGCACCCTCCCCCGCAGCATTCTCCCGAGCGAAGCGAAGGGACAAACTCCTGCCGCGGAAAATGCAGAGCACTTTTCGCGGATAGAAGCGAAGGGACAAGCTCCCCCCGCGGAAAGTGCAGAGCACTTTTCGCGGATAGAAGCGAAGGGACAAGCGCGCGCCGCGAGGAGTGCACAGCGCTTCTCGCGGGAAGATCACGACGCCTCGGGTAGCCCGGGGCTCGATTGCAGGCCCGCGCAGACAACGTCGCAGAGCGCCTCGATCGTCTCGTCCGCGATGCGGTACTTCACGCTCGTGCCCTCGCGCCGGCGGGCGACGACGCCCCCGTGCGCTAGGCGGTTCAGGTGCTGGGAAACGCTCGCAACCGGGATGCCCGTCTGCGAGGCGAGCCCGCCGACGGAGATCTCCTCCGCGTCGTGGAGAGCGCTGACGATCCGAAGGCGGGTCGGGTCGCCGAGGAGGGCGAAGCGGCGGGCCGCCTCCTCGAGCAGGCCATCCGGAACGACCGGCACGGGCACGAGTCTAGAGTGCCGTTATCAAACTGTCAATTGGTCAATTGATCGATTGACGTAACTCGGGATCGCGACGACGAAAACGCCGCCCGGGCAGTTGGGCACACTCCCGCACACTTCCGCAACGAAGTCGTTACACCCTCCGGAGCACCGTAAGCCAGCATGGTTGAGCCGCATCTGGGGCCGGGCATGTCCCGGGGTCTGACCCCCGGACATGTCCGCAAGGCCCACCTCCGGGGCATGTCCCGCATGCCCTGACGGGACGGAAGCGTCCGCGCCTACGTCTCGTAGGCCATGATCACGAGCGTGGCGATGCCGAGCGCGACGCCGAGCAGCGTGACTGCGGCCGTGAAGCGCTCGTCCAGCCCGGCGAACTCACCGCGCCGGACGGCATCCTCGACCTCGCGCTGGCGCCGGTAGGCGTAGCCGATGAAGAGGACGCCGAGCACGCCGAAGCCGAGACCGATGCCGAGGTAGGGCCACTTGGGGCCTCCCGTCAGCTCGGGGACGAGCTTCCCGGCGCCGAGGCTGACGGCGATCGCGGTGAGCCCCGTCCGCCACCAGGCGAGGTAGGTGCGCTCGTTCGCGAGGCGCGTGCGCCTCGTGGCGTCGCGGGCCTCGTCGAACTTCGCGCCGCCGGGCGGCTCGGCCTCGCTCGCCATCGCGACAGTGTAGGGCCGGGGCAGGCCCGGCCCTACAGGCCTCCCGTTAGCGATACGGCGGAACCGGGACGCGAGGGTTGCTCTTCGGGAGCTTCCGCTCCTCGTACTCCCAGCTCATGTTCGACGTGACGGCGACGACGCCCGGGACGCGCTCGACGAAGCGCGGCAGAAGCTCGGCGTCGTTCTTCGTCTCGACCTGGCCGGAGAGTGTCACCTCGCCCTTCGCAACGGTGACGTTGATCCGCTCCGGGGAGATCCAGAGCGTCTTCAGGATCACGTCCTCGCGGATCTCGCGCATGATCTCGGCGTCCGTCCGCGTGAACGCGCGCACGATGTCGGCGCGGCTGACGAGCCCGACGAGCTTGCCCTCGTCGTCGACGACGGGCAGGCGGTTGACGCCGTAATCGACCATCTTCGCCGCCGCCTCCGCGACCGCTCGCTCTGGCCCGACCGAGATCACCGG
>JBGPNP010000227.1:0-5039 GCA_041487575.1 Gaiellaceae bacterium
CATAGGACCTCGACCGGACCGCAAGTGCCGACTTTCCGGACACGCCCCTAATGCACCGTCCGGCGTGTACGGCGATGATCCTGGCGAGCGAAAAGCAAGCCAGGCAAGGACGCAGAGAGCGCCCATATTCGCTGAATCTGGGCGTGACCGAGGACGCCGCCCGACGCAGCCTTTGCGCCACCAGGGCGCGCCGTATTCGCCGGACGGTGCACTAAGTGCAGCCGCAGGCCGAGCACGTGCACTGGATGTTCGCGACCGGCTTCCTGTTCATCGGCCTCTGCCTGCTCGCCGAGGCGGTCGTCGGCACGGAGGTCTGGCGTCGTCGCCCCTGGCGCGCCTACCTCTGGCCGGGCCTCGCCTTCTTGGGCGGGCTCTGGATGTTCCCGGTCATGGTCTTCTACACCACCTCGACGATCCACATGATCGCCCACGGCGCTTGGGCGCAGGTGATGATGCTCGCCGGCGCCGCGGAGCTCGGCCTCGTGCGCGGGAAGCTCAGGAGCCGCTACTGGGAGCTCACGGTCGCGCTCGCTTTCGCCGTCTCGGGGGCTGCGATGCTCGTCCACGAGCAGAACCCGTGGCTCTTCGCCCGCTCGGCGTTCCTGCACCACCTCGGCGGCTGGACGCTCCTCGCGGCCGCTCTCTTCCCGCTCGCACGCACGTTCCGCCCCCGGTGGGCGGTGGCGAACGTCGGCTTCGCTCTCTCCTTCGTCGTCGTCGCCGTCATCCTCTACTCCGACCGCGACGTGGCCTCGATCTTCGGCCACCTCTCGCAGCTCGCGGGGCCGCCGCACCGATGAGACGCGTCTTCGCCCTCGCCGCTCTCGCAGCGCTCGCCCTCCCGGCGGCAGCCTTCGCGCACGCGACGCTCAAGAAGACGAGCCCCGGCTACCGCGAGCGCCTCGACTCGCCGCCCGCACTGGTCATCCTCCACTTCGACCAGGCCGTGACCGTGCTCCCGACCTCGATCGTCGTACGCAGCGCCAAGGGAAAGCTCGTCTCGGGCCAGGCGCGGCGGGGACCCGACCGGCGGGACGTCTTCGCGCCGCTTCGGCGCCTGCCCAGGGGCGCCTACACGGTGCGCTGGCAGGCGGTCGCCTCGGACGGGCACGTCACCTCGGGCGTCTTCACGTTCGGCGTCGGCGTCGCTGCGCCGCCGCCCACCGAGGCCTTCGGCGCCATCGGGCCGACGACCGAGGAGCACGTGGTCAGGTGGGGCTTCTTCCTCGCGCTCGCGCTCCTTCTCGGTGGGCTCGCCTTCCGGCTCGTGTGCGTGCCGGCCGCGCTCCCGGCGCAGGCCGAGCGGCGCCTTTACCGCCTGACCGGCATCGGCGCCGTCGCGGTGCTCGAGGTCGGGATCGTCGCCTTCCTCCTGCGCTCGGAGGACGCGCTTCGCCTCCCGTTCGCGCGCTTCCTCTACGGCGACCTCTCGCCGATCGCCTCCGGCACCCGCTTCGGCGAGGCCTTCATCGCGATGACGCTCGGCTTCGCCCTCACGGCCGGGCTCCTCTTCCTCGCCTGGCTGACGGAGCGGCGGGCGCTCCTCTGGGCCTCCCTGGGCGTCGCGCTCATCTTCTCGTCCGGGCTCTCCGTCTCGGGCCATCAGGGCGCGGAGCCGGGATCGACCTGGTACACGCAGCTCGCCGACTGGGTCCACCTGACGGCGGCGGCGATCTGGATCGGCGGCCTCGTGGCTCTCGCGGTCGCGATCTGGCCGGCGGCGCCCGCCATGCGGCGGGAGGCGTTTCTCCGCTTCTCGCGCCTGGCGACGGCGCTCGTCGCCCTCGTCGCCGGCTCGGGGATCTACCTCGCGATCCTGCGCCTGCCGCACGTGAGCGACCTCTGGACGAACTCCTACGGCCGGCTCCTGCTCGTCAAGATGGGGCTCGCAAGCGTCGCGCTCGCCTGGGGGGGCTTCCACCGCACGGTCGTCAAGCCCTGGATCGAGCGGGGTGGCCCGCGGCGAGCGCTCGGCCTCGTGCCGCGGAGCCTGCTCGGGGAGAGCGCCGCCGGCATGGCCGTCCTCCTCGCGGCCGCGGTCCTCGTCGACTCGAGGCCGCCCGCCCCGCAGCCGTCCCCGGCCGAGGCGGCCGCCGTCTACTCGTCGAGCGGTGGGTCGAAGAGCGCGAGCCAGCGCGTCAGGTCGGGCTCGATCGGGAGCTCCTTCTCGAGCGTGGACTTGAGCCGCATCTCGGCCGCGTTGTCGCGCTCCTGGCCCTCGCCGGTCGGGACGAACGGCCACCAGGTGCCCGTCTTGAAGCCGTAGATGAGATAGGTCGGCCTCTCCCCGCCCGCGAAGGCGAAGTCGGCGACGAGGAGCTGGCCGCCGAAGCCGCGCGCCTGGAGCTCCGAGCTGACGAGGTGGACGGTCGTGACGAGGTCCTCGAGATCCTTGTCACGGACGACGATCCACTCGAAGCCGTACGTGTCGGTGCGCCGGCGCACCAGGGAGCCCGAGTCCCGAGCGGCGACGCCGAGGAGCTCGTCGATCTCCTGCTCGGCCTGGCGGAACTCGCCGGCCGAGAGCGACTTGAAGACGGCGGCGGCGGCCCCGGCCGGCTTGAGGCCGAGCTCGGCGTCCAGGGTCACCGCCGAGGTCGAGAGCGCGAAGAGCCGGTCGAGGTTCGCGCCCTTGAGCTTCTTCTTGCCGAAGAGGATGCTGCCGAGACCCAAGGGACCGGGCGGGATCTAGAAGCCTTCGACCGGGCGGCCCATCTCACGGGCGATCGCGGCGAGGGCGGCGAGGCGCTTCTCGAGCGGCGGGTGCGACGCGAAGAGCTCGCCCGCCGCCGACTTCACGCTCGTCGGGACGATGAAGAACGCGTTCATGCCGGCCACCTCGCGCAGGTCGCGCTGCGGGATCCGCGTCATCTGACTCGCGATCTTCTGCAGCGCGCTCATCAGGTACTCGGGCGCGCCGGTGATGAGCGCCGAGCCGCGGTCGGCGGCGTACTCGCGATAGCGCGAGATCGTCTGGATGAGGATCCAGCTCACCACGTAGGTCACCATCGAGACGAGGAACATGATCAGCCAGACCGGGGCCGAGTTGTTGTTGTTCCGGTTCCCGCCGCTGAACATGCCCGCGTAGAGGCCGAAGCGGGTCAGCATCGCCGCGACCATCGAGAAGAAGCTCGCAATCGTCATGACGGCGACGTCGCGGTTCGAGATGTGCGTCAGCTCATGGGCGATCACGCCCTCGATCTCGCGCGGCTCGAGCCGGCGCCACAGACCTTCCGTGACGGCGACGACCGCGTGCTTCGGGCTGCGGCCGGTGGCGAACGCGTTCGGGATGTCCGTCGGGATGATGGCGACGCGAGGCTTCGGCAGGTCGGCCATGGCGGCGAGCCGCTCGACCATGTCGTGCAGCTCGGGCGCCTGCTCGCGGGTGACGACTTTCGCGCCGGAAGCCCGAAGGGCGATCTTGTCCGACGTGAAGAACTGGAAGAACGCGAGCGCGCCCATGATCACGAGGATCGCGGGCAGCGACAGGCTGAAGATGTTGTAGAGGACGATGAAGAAGACGACGTAGAGCGCCCCGAGGAGGAACATCGTCAAGGTCATCCGGGCCGAGAGGCCCGCGTCGCGACCGATCGCCTTGCGCTTCATGCGTGCTCATCTCCTCGTAGGGATACGTCCCGATTGTACCGTTGGCCGGTGTCGCCAACCTCCTCTCGGACCCGGCTTCTCGTTCTCGTAACGGGGCTTCTCGTATTTCTAACAATCGGCGAGGGCTCCTCCCGGGCCGAACAGGCCCCGGTGGTCATCGTTTCCCATCTCGACCTCGCTCTCTTCCGCGAGGACGGCGCCGTGGGGCTTCTCGTCCCCGGCGCCGGTCCAGAGACGAGCCGCGAGCAAGCGCTCGCGTCGCTTGTGCGCGGCAAGACCCGGAACTCACTTCGCGGCGGGCTGCCCTCGGGTCGGGCTCTCGTCCGCGTCCGGTTCGCAGGCGACTACGCCGCGGTCGCCGGTCGCTCGCCGATCATCCTGCTCGAGCTTCCGCCGGGCGGGCCGCAGCGGAACGGCGTCCGCTACCGGATCGCCGTCGTCGGGCCGGGCTGGCACGGCCTCCTCTCCTCGGGCTCGACCCGCGTCCCCGGGCTCGTCTCGATCGCGGACATCGCCCCTACCGCGCTCGGTCTCGGCGACGCGCTCGGGTCTCGGCCGGATGCCGATCCCGTCGCCGACCTCTGGGCTCTCGACGCCCGCATCCGGGACAACAACCGCTCCCGGCTCCCGGCCACGCTCCTCGCCGGCGCGCTCGCGCTCCTCCTTGCCGCCGTGTGGCCGCGGGCGGCCGTGCTCGCCTTCGGCACCGGCCTCGCCGCGAACCTCGCGGCCGGCTGGACGGGGCTCTCCGCCGAGTGGGCCGTCCTCCTGGCCGTCGGCCTCGCGATAGCCGCGGGCGGGCCTGGGCTCGCGCTCGTCCTCCGCTCGCGCCTCGCGGTCGGGCTCGCGCTCTCGGCCGTCATCGTCGCCTACCTCGTCTCCATGGGCCTGGACGCCACGTCGGTCGCGCTCTCCCCCCTGGGGCCGGGGCAGACTGGCCGCTTCTACGGGGTCACGAACCTCCTCGAGACGATGCTCCTCCTCCCGGCCGTCGCCGGGGCGGCCTTCGTCCGCGAGCGGCTCGGCTGGGCCGGGCTCGCCGCCACCGGACTCGTCTCGCTCGTGGCCATCGCAGGGAGCCGCTTCGGCGCGGACGGCGGCGGCGCGCTCGTCCTCGCCGCGGCGTACGCAGTCCTCGCCGTCGGGCTCGGCCGGGCGCGCGCGTGGATGCTGCTCCCGGCGCTCGCGGGGGCCGTGGCGGTCGCCGCCGCGGTGCTCGCGATCGACGCGGCGACCGGGGGCTCGAGCCACGTGACGAGGGCCGGCGGCAGCGGCCCAGGCGGTCTCGTCTCGGACTTCGGCGACCGGCTCGTCATCGCCTACGAGCGAACCGTCGCCGGCTGGGAGCCGCTGCTCGCGGTCGGCGTCGGGCTCGCCGGGATCGCCGCCCTCATCGCCCTTCTCCTCCGGCCCGGAGTCGCGCGCGAGGAGCG
>JBGPNP010000228.1:0-5038 GCA_041487575.1 Gaiellaceae bacterium
GGCCGGCTGGTTCGGCACGACGGGCGTAGGGCCTGATCTGTACAAGGCAGCGCAGGACGCGGTGCGGGCGATGATCGCCCACCTCTCCGAGACGTATCGCCTGCCGGCCGAGGACGCCTATGTGCTGTCGAGCCTGTGCGTCGACCTGAAGATCTCGGAGATCGTCGACGCTGGCCAGTACATCGTGAGCGCGCTCTTGCCGCTCGCGGTCTTCCGCTAGTAGCCAGCGCTCAGTGCGCGCGCCGCGTCCCGCGCCGCAGTCAGCCCGATCCGGAGCCGTCTCGGGCGAGCTCGCGCAGGATCTCCTCGGCCAGCGCGATCGACGGCGCGCGGTAGCCGTTCTTGCGCGTGTAGAGGGCGACCTTGCGGGCGGGGACGAGGTGGTCGAGCGGAAGCGAGCGCGTGCTCTCGTGTCGCTCGTCCACGAGGAGTCGCGGCAGCACCGCGAGGCCCAGGCCGCAGCCGACGAGCGCGTGCACCGTCTTCGCGTCGTGCGCGCGGATCCGCGTCGTCGTGTCGATCCCGAGGAGCTCGAGGGTGGCCTCGAGGGCCCGCTGGCTCGGCGACGTCGTGTCCTTCCCGACGAGCTCCCGCCCCATGAGATCCTTGGCCCCGACCGGGCGCTCGAGGAGGGCGAGCGGGTCGTCCGCAGGAACGAGGAGGACGTACGGGTCGAGCATGAGCTCGGTCGCCTGCAGGCCGTCCACCTCGTCCACGAGTGCGGCGAGCACGAGATCGAGCTCGCCGCGGGCGAGGCCGTCGAGCAGGATCGACGGAAGGTTCGACTCGAAGACGTGCAAGACGATCTCCGAGCCACGCCGGCGCAACTCCCGCGCGAGCGGTGGAACGAGCGCGCCCGCCACGCTCGGGACCGCGCCGAGGCGGAGCGTGCCGCTCGTTCCGTTCGCGAAGGCCTCCATGTCGGCTCGCGCCGCGTCGAGCCGCGCGCGGATCGCGTGGGCGTGGCCGAGCAGGTGCTTGCCGGCGTCGGTCAGCTCGACGGTGCGCCCTCCCGCCTTGCGCGCGACGAGCTCGACACCGAGCCCACGCTCGAGCGCGAGGAGCTGCTGGCTCACGGCCGACTGCGTGTAGCCGAGACGGCGCGCCGCTCCGCTGATGGAGCGTTCCTGCGCGATCGCGTCGAGCGCCGCGAGCTGGCGGAGGTCGATGCCCGTCCAGTCAGAAATGCCGCTAATAGGCGAGACGATAGTCCGAATTGCTCATGTCGGCAGGCGCTGCGATGCTGAGCGGCGATGCGCTTCCTCGTCCTCCAGCACGACGCCGACAAGAGCCTCGGGCTCCTCGAGCAGCCGCTGCGTCTCGCGGGGGTCGAGCTCGACGTGCGTATGGCCGGGCGCGACCCGGTCGAGCTCGACGGCCACGCCGCCGTCATCGCGCTGCCGGGGCTTGCGAACCCGGTGGACGGCACCGTCGCCGTCGACGAGACGCGCGAGACGCTCCGGGCGGCACTCCGCCGCGGCGTGCCGGTGCTCGGGATCTGCCTCGGAGCGGAGCTCCTCGCCGAAGCGGCCGGAGGCCGCGTCCGCCCGTGCCCGCCCGAGTACGGCTACGTCCGCGTCGCCGTCGAGCCCTTGGCCGCCCTGGATCCGCTGCTGGGCGGCCTGCCGGCCGAGGTCGAGGCTTTCCAGGCGCACAGCTTCGCGGTCGAGCTCCCTCCGGAAGGGATCGCGCTCGCCCGCTCCGAGCACGCTGTGCAGGCTTTCCGGCTCGGCGAGCGCTCCTGGGGCATCCAGTTCCATCCGGAGCCGACCTTCGAGATGCTCGAGAGCTGGCTCCGGACGATCGAGCCGGTCATGCGGCGAAGCGGCGTCGAGCCCGCCGAGACGGCCGCGCAGGCACGGGAGCAGGTGCCGCTCTGGGCCGACCGAGCTGCCCGGATCGCGCGCGCGTTCGCTGAACTCGCACCGTGAGCGATCGCACGGAGCTCGAGTTCGTGATCGCGGACGTCTTCACGCGGACGCCGCTCCAGGGGAACCAGCTCGCCGTCTTCACCGATGCGCGCGGCCTCTCCTCCGATGAGATGCAGGCGCTCGCGAAGGAGATGAACTTCGCCGAGAGCGTCTTCGTCCTCCCGCCCGAGGGCGAGGGCGACGCGCGCGTCCGCATCTTCACGCCCGCGAGCGAGCTGCCCTTCGCCGGGCACCCGGTCCTCGGCACCGCGGTCGTGCTGGGCGGCCTGCGTGGCCTCGGGGTCGTCCGGCTCGAGACCGGTCTCGGCGTCGTTCCGGTCGCGCTCGAGCACGAGGGAGACGGGGTCGCCTTCGGGCGCATGGAGCAGCCTATCCCCGACGGGCGGCCCTACGAGCGCGCGGCGGAGCTCCTCGCCGCCCTGGGCCTCGAGCGCTCGCTGCTGCCCATCGAGGCCTACCGGAACGGCCCGCTCCACGTCTACGTCGAGCTCGAGAGCGAGGAGGCGGTCGCCGCTCTCCAGCCCGATCTGTCCGCGCTCGCCGCGCTCCCGGACGTCGGCGCCAACTGCTTCGCCGGCTCGGGACGGCGCTTCAAGACCCGCATGTTCGCCCCGGCGCTCGGCGTCCCCGAGGACGCGGCCAGCGGCTCGGCCGCAGGGCCGCTCGCCGTCCACCTGGCGCGCCACGGCCGGATCCCCTTCGGCGAGGAGATCGAGATCAGCCAAGGCGCCGAGCTCGGCCGGCCCTCGACGCTCTACGCCCGCGCGACGGGCTCGGCGGAGCGGATCGAGCGAGTCGAGGTCGGCGGCGCGGCGGTCGTCGTCGCGAGCGGCGCCTTCCGGCTCCCCCGACCCCCGGCCTGAGTCGCAGGTCAGCCGGCCGCGCGGAACCGCTCGAAGCGGACGGCGAGTCGCTCCGTCGGGCCGCCAGGCGCGGCGCGCAGGAAGAACGATCGGCTGGTCGTGGAAGCCCTTGAGGAGCTCGAGCATCGGCCCGTCTTCGTCGTCGAGCAGGCGCTCCGAGACGCGAACCCGGTAGTCGGGGGAGACGCCGACGAGCGACTGGTCGAAAGCGCGGTGGTGGATCGAGCAGAGCGAAAGGCCGTTACTCACGACTGCCTCGCCACGGTCCTCGAGATCGCCGATGATGTGCGCCGCATCGAGGAGACGGATCTCGCGCAGGCTGCAGATCGCACAGCGGTCCTGATAGGCGGGGAGCACGACTCCCCGGAACTGGAGTTGGTGGACTCGCTGGCGAACCTGGCGGACGACATACCGGCGCTCGATCTCATCCTCGATATGAACGGGCTCTCGCTCGTCGTACGGGCCCCGCATCCTGCCGAACCTGAGCAAAACGCGCCGGTCCTCGCGGTAGTCGCGCTTGACGAAGACTGGGTACTCCGGCCGGTATGCGTTTCTGCGCGTCCCGATGAAGTAGACGAGCGGCACATCGAGCAGGTGGGCCGATCTGAGCCACGTGTTGAAGTGGTTGCCGACCGGGCCGTCCTGATAGCGGTACAGAACTCCGTCGGCCGTCTCCTCGTCCTGGTAGCGCCGCTGCGCGAAGGCGCTGTTTACCGAGAGGGCCGCTGGGCCGCGCTGGGCGTCCGCCGCTCGGTAGATGCCGTAGGCGCGATTGAGAAACGGTACTCGTGTGCCGCGGAAGTTGAACCCCTCGGAAAGCGCCTGCCAGGGTACATCCTGGCCCCATTTCGCTTGGAGCACGTCCAGCGCGGCGAAACAGGAACTCCGCACGTCGTCATCGCGCACGTCGGGATTCTAGGGCGGGCGGGCGACCGATCGTCGGAATGCGACGAGCCGCCAGCGTCCATCCGCGTCGCGCTCGTAGGTGTCCCCCGGCCTGGGTCGGCAGCGCTTGCAGGGGCGGAACCCGGCCGCGACCGCATCCTCCCAGGTCGCGAAGAAGACGCGGTTCTCGGGCCTGGCCTGCACGCCCGAGCGGCACGTCAGGCGGCCGAAGATCCCGGTCGAGGTGATTCCTGCGAAGCGGCCCGGCTCGTCGGAGTCGACCGGCCCGTCCGCCCGGGTCAGGCGGTAGCGCGCGCCTGTCAGCTCGGCCCGCAGTCGCGGGTCAGCCGGAGCATGAGCTCGACCGCCTGGGCGTCGGTGAGCTCCTGCTCTCGGGCGAGCGTGCGCCAGGTGTCGAAGCTGAGGGCGAGGGCGATCGCTGCCCGCAGCAGCGTCCGGCGGCGGCCTCGCGCCTGCCACGGGGCGGTGAGGACGTCGGCGGCACGCTGCCAGTGCGCGTGGTAGGGCGCCATCACCGGGTGGTCGCGGGCGTCGGCGAGGACGTGGGTCATCATCGCCTCGGTTGCGCGGTGGTGGGCATAGGCCTCACTCAGCCCGATTCGCAGCCGCTCGACCGGCTCCGGAATCGACCGCCAGCGCTCGGGGTCGGGCAAGGGGTTGCGCTCGAGGTACTGCCCGCTGCAGGCCTGCGAGAGCGTCGCCTCGTCGGGGAAGTGACGGTAGACGGTCACCCTCCCCACCTGCGCGCGCTCGGCGATCTGGCTCACCGTTGTTGCCGCCGGGCCGATCGTCTGGTGCAGCGCGATCGTGGCCTCGACGATCCGCTGCCGGGTCTCGTCCTGACGCTCGGCGCGGCGCTTGAGCTGGTAGGAGCGGGTCATCGCTCTCATGATACACGCCGTACCTCGAAACTTGACACGCTCCTGAGGGTCGTGTACGGTGGCGATATCGAGAAACGTGATGTTGCTTGAATAAGCGAAGGGAGTTGACATGAGCACTGCCGCGACCACCACCGTGAGCCCGATCGCCCTGCAGCAGGACGAAGGCGAGGCGCTCTGGTTCCTCGGCATCCTCGCCACGATCAAGGCGTCGGCCGAGACGACCGACGGCCGCGTTGCGGTGATCGAGCATCTCGCGCCGCAGGGCGCCGGCTCGCCGCTCCACGTCCACCACCGCGAGGACGAGTGGTTCTACGTCACCGAGGGCGAGCTGACCTTCTGGGTCGGCGGGCAAGTGATCGCGGCGCCGGCGGGCTCGTTCGTCTACGGCCCGCGGGACATCCCGCACACCTTCGCCGTCACCTCGCCGGAGGCCCGCTTCCTCCTCGTCACGGAGCCC
>JBGPNP010000229.1:0-5023 GCA_041487575.1 Gaiellaceae bacterium
AGGCATGGGACGCGCAGGGGCCGCGGCGATGGCGGCCGAGGGCGCGGCGGTAGCCGTCGCCGACGTCGATCTCGCCCGGGCGGAGGCGGTCGCCGGTGCGATCGGCGGGCAGGCGGTGGCGCTCCACGTGGACGTGACGAGCTCGGAACTCGTCCAGCGCCTCGTCTCCGAGACCGTCGCGCGCTTCGGCAGGATCGACGTCCTCTACCACTGCGCCGCCGACGTCCACTTCGTCAACACGCAGGACCGGCGCCTGACCGAGCTCGACGAGGAGGTCTGGCGACGGATGATCGACGTCCACCTCACTGGGGCGTTCCTCGTCGTCAAGTACGTCGGCCGCCAGATGCTCGCGCAGCGGTCGGGCTCGATCGTCCTCTCGAGCACCGTGGACGCGCTCGTCGGCTGCGCCGGGCTCGACTCCTACACGGCGGCGAAGGGCGGTGTCACCTCGATGACGCGCTCGCTCGCCGCCGGCCTCGGCCCGGACGGGATCCGCGTCAACGCGATCGCCCCGAGCTTCGTTTCGACCGAGCCGCAGCAGGTGTGGCTGGAGCGGGAGGAGTCGCGCCGGGCGATCGAGTCGCTGCACGTCCTCCCTATCCCGACGCCGGAGCAGATCGCCCCGTTCGTCGTCTACCTGGCGAGCGACGAGTCGGCGGCCGTGACCGGCGGCGTCTTCCCGATCGACTCGGGCTACATGGCCTTCAAGGCCCAGCTCGACGTCATGGGCGCGATGCAGCGCGGCTACCCTGGCTCGGCGTGAACCCCGTCCTCGACACCCCTGTCCTCACCGTCGACCTCGACGCGGTCGAACGGAACATCCGCCGCCTCCAGGAGCACTGCGATCGCGAGGGCCTCGCCAACCGGCCCCACGTGAAGACGCACAAGCTGCCAGCGCTCGCGCACATGCAGCTCGCGGCGGGGGCGGTCGGGATCGCCTGCCAGAAGCTCGGCGAAGCCGAGGTGATGGCGCAGGCGGGGATCTCGGACATCCTCCTCACCTTCCCGATCGTGGGCGAGGAGAAGCTCGAGCGGCTCGTGCGCCTCGCGGCCTCGATCCGCCTGAGCGTCGTAGGCGACTCGGTGGCGGTCGCCCGCGGCATCTCCGCGTCGCTCGCCCGCGAAGGGCTCTCCTGCGACTTTCTCGTCGAGTGCGACACCTGCCTCGGCCGGACGGGCGTGCAGTCGCCGGAGGAGGCAGCCGAGCTCGCGTCGCTCGCCGCCTCGCTGCCGGGCCTCTCCTTCGCCGGGCTCATGACGTACCCGACGCCGCAGGACGGCGGCGCCTGGCTCCGCGCGGCGCGGCAGGCGTGCGAGGCCGCCGGGCTCGAGGTCGGCTGCGTCAGCGGCGGCGGCACGCCCTACGCGTTCCAGACGACCCGCGCCGACGCGCTCACCGAGCTTCGGGCCGGCACGTACGTCTACGGCGACCGCTCCTGCATCGCCGGCGGGAGTGTGCCGCTCGAGGACACGGCCGTGTGCGTGAAGGCGACGATCGTCTCGCGCCCCACGCGCGACCGGGCGATCGTGGACGCGGGCACGAAGGCGCTCACGAGCGACCCGGTGGCGTGGTCGGAGGCGGGCGGCCACGGCTTCGTGCGCGAGTACCCCGAGGCCGTCGTCTACCGCCTGAACGAGGAGCACGGCTACGTGGACGTCTCGGGCTGCCCCGAGCCTCCCGAGATCGGCGACGTCGTCAGCATCGTCCCGAACCACGCCTGCGGCGCGACGAACCTCTACGACGAGGTCGTCGTCACCCGAGCGGGACGGGTCGCGGGCGTCTGGCCGATCCCCGCCCGCGGCCGCAGCCGGTGAGCGCGGTCCCGAGCCTCGCAACCGTCCGCTCGTGGTTCCCCGTTACGCGCGAGAAGGCCTACCTCTTCAACGGCAACATCGCTCCGTGCGCGGTTCAGGTGAAGGAGGCGATCGACCAGCTCGTCGCCGTTTGGAGCCGCGGCGGCGACGAGGTCTGGACGCACGGCTGGGCCGAGTTCGAGGAGGCGAAGCGGCTCTTCGCGGAGCTCGTCAACGCCGATCCCGAGACGCTCTGCTCGATCCCGAACACGAGCACCGGGATCAACCTCGCCGCCCGGATGATCGACCCGAAGCCCGGGTCGAACGTCGTCGTCCATGACTTGAGCCACCAGGGCAGCGTCTTTCCCTGGCTGCAGATGCGCCCTCGCGGCGTCGAGGTCCGGTTCGCGCGCGCCGCGGGAGGCACGGTCCCGCTCGAGGAGCTCGAGCGGCTCGTCGACGACCGCACGGCCGCCGTCAGCATTTGCCACGTCAGCATGGGCAGCGGCTTTCGCTTCGACCTCGGCGCAGTCCTCGAGATCGCCCGGCGCCACGGTGGCGCCGTGGTGGTCGACGCCGCGCAGTCGGCGGGCGCCGTGCCCATCGACCTGCGCGAGACGCCGGTCGACTTCCTCGCCGTGCCCGCGTTCAAGTGGCTCCTCGGCCCGCTCGGCGCCGGCTTCCTCCACGTGCGCGAGGACTGGATCGGGCGGAGCGAGCCGCCGCTCATCGGCTGGCTCGGCGCCGAGGACCCGGAGGCGCTCGATCTGAGCGAGATCCGCCTTCGCCCCGGGGCGCTCCGCTTCGAGCGCGGCGTCCTCGACATGCTCGCCTTCGCCGGCGCCCGCGCCGGGCTCTCGATCCTGCACGAGCTCGGCGCCGGGCACGTGCAGGGCCGGATCCGGTCGCTCGCGGACCGGGTCTACGACGGGCTGGCCGGGCTCGCCGACCTCGGGGTCACGATCTGGACCCCGCCGGCTCCGGAGGAGCGGGCCGGCATCGTCGCCTTCGACGTACCGCGCCGTGCGGAGCTCCATGCGCACCTCGAGAGGCGGCGCATCCACGCGGGCCACTGGCAAGAGCACATCCGCGTCGACCCGAGCTTCTACAACACCGAGGAGGAGATCGACCGCCTCCTCGCCGAGATCGAGGCGTTCCTCGGCGGCCAGGGCGCCTGACGCGGCCTCGGCGCTGCCTCGCGCTCAGGCCTCCGGCAGCCCGGCGACGTCGACGGACACGATCGCCTCGGGCCTCAGGAACCGGCCGCCCGCGGACGGCCAGCTTCCCGAGATTCGGTCGTCGACGAGACGGATGAAGCTCCTTGCTTGCTCGAGGGCAGCTTCCGGGCTCATCGGCGGCGACAGCTCGACGCGCTCGCCGTTCGAGAGCTGGACGACTGCCTGGGCTCTCGGGCCGGCGCTCTTTGCCGGCGCCGCCGGAGGAGCAGCGACGGCCGGAGCCGATTCGGCCGCGGGCAGCTTCCCCACCTCCGAGTAGGCAGCGTCGATCGCCGCCGCGAGGTCGCTGGGCACGGCCGCGACGAACCGCGGCTTGCGGCCGAGCATCTCGGTGATCTCCCCGAACACGCGCCGGTTCGCAGGATCGCCGACCGCGACGATGGGCAGGTCTTCCTCGAAGGCGACCGGGAGAGCGCCCCAGAGCCGCGCCTTCTCTTCGGGCAGGAGCCGCACAGCGGCGAGGTCCGCGCGGCGATCGCGAACGTCGAAGAACGGGAGGCCCTTCTGCGCCGCGAGGATCCGGGTCAGGTCGAGCTCCGCCACGAGGCCTCGCTCGAGCAGCACCTCGCCGAGGCGCCGGCCCTCGGCGATCGAGGCGTCGAGCGCGTCCCGAAGCTCGTCCTCGGGGACGAGCCCCGCCCTGAAGAGGAGCGTCCCGAGCGGAGCGTCGGGTCGATCGCCGGGCTCGATGGTCAGCTGGGAGCGGGCGGGTGGAGCGAGCTCTCCTCTCAGAGACGAGCTCCGGCCGTTGAGTGCGGGGAGGGTCGGCCTGGTCACGGACTGGTCCCATCGGCCGCCGCTGACAGAAGTCGATCGCCCTGTCGGGGGAGATCGACCGAGGGGATCGACGGCGCTACAGCTCGACGAGCTCCTCGGGCGCGCTCGTCAGCTTCTCGACACCCTCCGCGCCGACGGCATAGGAGTTCTCGACGCCGACGCCTCCGCGCCTCAGGAAGACGAATTTCGGCTCGAGCGCGAAGACCATGCCCTCCTCGAGCGGCTCGTCGTAGCCGCGTGCGAGGAAGGGCGGCTCGTCGATCTCGAGCCCGAAGCCGTGGCCGACGAAGGACACGCGCTCGTCCCCCGCTCCCATGAAGCCGTCCCGGCTGGCCGCGAGGCTCTGGGCGAGGTCGTACAGAGCCGCCCCGGTGACGCCCGGCCGGGCCGCGGCCGCCACGCGCTCGAGGATCAGGCGCGCGAGGCCGTAGGCCTCCCGGAACTCGTCGCTCACCGGGCCGAGCGAGAACGTGCGCGTCTGGTCGGCGAGGTAACCCTCGCAGGAAGCGACGAGGTCGACGAGGATCGGCTCGCCGCGGCCGATCGGGCGCGCCGAGGCGCCCTTGGCGACGGCCGCGTTCGGCCCCGGCCCGACGATCGGCGTGTCGGTGCCGCCCGGCACCGCCGCGCTCGGGCCGGCCACGATCGTGCCGTAGAAGACCTCCCCGTTGAAGGCGCGCATGCGGAGAACGCCCTGGTGTCCTTCCCGACGCAGGAAGCGCTCGAGCTCGGCCGCCAGCTCAATCTCGGTCATTCCCTCGACGAGGACCTCGGCCACCCACTCACCGATCCGGCTCAGCATCTTCGCCGCGCAGCGGATCCGGTCGAGCTCCCACGGCGACTTGCGGACGCGGACGCGGCGGAGCGCAGCCGAGCAGTCGCCGAGCTCGAAGCCCTCGAGCCGGTCCGCGTAGTCGAGGTAGCGGGCAGCGGGGAGGACGTCCAGCTCGAGCCCGATCCGCCCCCGCTCGACGCCGGCCGCGACGAGAGCGGCGGGCAGCTCGCGGAGCGAGCGGAGCGGCTCGACGCGCTCGAGCGGCGACTCGGCCCGGGCGCGCTCGAGGCTCTTGCGGACGAGGAGCGAGGACTCGCCGTCGGCGGGCACGATCAGGTGGGCGTTCTGCGCCGTCCCGGCGAGGTAGTAGAGGTCGGTCGTCTGGACGACGAGCGCCGCGTCGAGACCGTCGGCGCGGAGCCCGGCCTGGAACGAGCGG
>JBGPNP010000230.1:0-5020 GCA_041487575.1 Gaiellaceae bacterium
GTCGAGCCGCAGACCGAGCCCATCGAGGAGGAGCCGTTCGACTCGAGCGTCTCGGAGACGAGCCGGATCGCGTAAGGAAACTCGTCCGGAGTCGGGATCATCGGCTCGAGCGCCCTCTGCGCGAGTGCGCCGTGACCGATGTCTCGCCGCTTCGGGCCCCGCATGAAGCCCATCTCCCCCACCGAGTAGGGCGGGAAGTTGTAGTGGTGCATGTAGCGCCGCTCCGACTCGAGCGAGAGGTCGTCGATCCGCTGGCCTTCCTTCGCGGTGCCGAGCGTGAGGAGCGTCATGATCTGCGTCTGGCCGCGGGTGAAGAGCGCGGAGCCGTGCGTTCGCGGCGAGACCGAGACCTCGCACGTGATCGGGCGGATCTCCTCCGTGCCGCGCCCGTCCGGGCGGCGCTTCTCGACGGCGATCTTCCGCCGGACGAGCTCCTTGTAGATCGCCTCGGCGGCGCGCTTGACGTACTGCTTCGTGAAGGGGTCTTTCGCCGGCTCTGCGCCCTCGGCAAGGATAGGCCCTGCCGGGAACGGGAGCTGGACGCCCTCGACGATGCGGTCGAAGAGGAGGTGGCGCTTCGCCGACTTGAGCTCCTTCGAGTCTTGCTCGGCCTCGGTGAGCGCCCGTAGGCCGGACTCGAACTGCTCGCGGACCGGCGCGACGACGGCCTCGAGGCGCAGGTCGTCGAGAATGGCGCCGAGGCTCGAGCGCACCTGGGCGCGACGGACGATGTCGTCCTCGGTCGACTCCATCGTCAGCTCGGGACAGAGCTCGTGCTCGATCTCCTCGGCGGTCGCCGACGCCTCGCGGAGACCCTCCGCACGGATCCGATCCCGGATGCGGTCTCCGTGCGCGGCCCGAAGCTCGTCGATGAGCTCCGGGTCGAGCCACTTCGGCTTGCCGGCCTGCCGGCGGAGCTCCTCCTGCGCCTCGCAGATCTTCCTGATCTCGGCGTGCGCGAGCTCGAGCGCCTCGAGGAGCGTCTCCTCGGGGATCTCGTGCGCGCCGGCCTCGACCATCGTCAGCGCCTCCTTCGTCCCGACGACGACGAGGTCGAGAGTCGACTCCTCCTCGAGCTCGGGCAGCGTCGGGTTGACGACCAGCGCTCCGTCGATCATCCCGACACGCACGGCGCCCACCGGCCCGGAGAAGGGGAGCGGCGAGAGCATGAGCGCCGCCGAGGCCCCGTTGATGCAGAGCATGTCGTGGGCGGTGACGAGGTCCGCGGACAGGACGGTTGCAATCACCTGGACCTCGTTCTTGAACCCCTTCGGCCAGAGCGGCCGGATCGGCCGGTCGATCATGCGCGCCGTCAGGATGGCGCGCTCGGTCGGGCGGCCCTCCCGCTTGAAGAAGCCGCCGGGGATCTTCCCGGCGGCGTACATGCGCTCCTCGACGTCGACGGTGAGCGGAAAGAAGTCCGCGCCCTCACGGGTCTCCATCCGGCCCTGGGCGGTTGCGAGGACCATCGTGTCACCGCTCCGGACGAGGACGGCCCCGTCCGCCTGCTTCGCGAGATGGCCGGTCTCGAAGGTGATCTCGGTGCGGCCGTACGCTGCCGAGACCGTCGTCTTGGACGTTAGCGTTGTGCTCATTTGTGCCTCCCTCTCTCGGCAGGACGGAGGCGGAGGTTTGAGGCAGGGCCTCGGGGCGCTCCCTCAAACTTCCACCGGCGTCTCGCCGGCCCTGCGCTAGCGGCGCAGGCCTAGTTCCTTGATCAATTGGCGATACTCCTCGAGGTCTCGCTTCTGGAGGTAGTTGAGGAGCCGCCTGCGCTGGCCGACGAGCCGGAGCAGGCCCCGCCGCGAGTGGTGGTCCTTCCGGTGCGCCCGCATGTGCTCGGTGAGCTGGTCGATCCGCCGGGACAGCAGCGCGATCTGGACCTGCGGAGAGCCGGTGTCGGTCTCGGAGTTGCCGTGCGCGCTGACGATCTCCTGCTTTGCTTCCTTCGTGAGACCCATCGCCGCCGTAGGCTAGCAGAAGCCCTTGGAGCCTCCTCCCAGACCAGCCCTCGCACCGGCGATCGCGGCCGGCCACCCGGCGACCGCCAACGCCGGGCTCGAGATCCTCGCGGACGGAGGGACGGCCGCCGACGCGGCCGTCGCAGCGTGCCTTACCTCGTGCGTCGCAGAGACGGTGATGACGGGGCTCGCGGGCGGCGGGCACGGCATCTGGTTCGACGCGGCGGCCGGGCGGGCGGAGCTCCTGGACTTCTTCATCGCCGTCCCTGGGCTCGGCGAGGCGCGGGCGGCCGCGCCGCTCGTGGAGCTCGAGGTGCCGTTCGGCGAGCAGCTCGTCCACTATTCGGTCGGGATCGCCTCCTGCGGCGTCCCGGGCGTCCCGGCCGGGCTCGGCGAGCTCTGGCGCCGGCACGGTCGCCTGCCGTGGCCGCAGCTCGTCGAGCCGGCTCTCCGTGTCGCGCGGGCGAGCGTGACCATGCCCCCTGCGCACGCGAAGTGCCTCGCGATGATCGCCCCGGTGCTGACGATGCGCGAGGGGGCGCGGATCTACTCCCCCGGCGGGCGGCTGCTCGAGGCCGGCGACGTCCTCGACCAGCCCGGCCTCGCTCGCGCGCTCGAGCTCGTCGCCGAGGAGGGCGCGCGGACGTTCTACGAGGGCACGATTGCGCGCGCGGTCCTCGAGCTCATGGACGAGCGCGGCGGGCTCGTGACCGCGGATGACCTCGCCTTGTACCGCGCATCCTGGGTCGAGCCCGCCGAGGGGGCTTGCGCGGGCCGCCGCATCCTCACCCGTGGGGGTCTCGCGGGGCTCGTCGAGGCGCTCCGGCGGCTGCCTTCCCTGCGCGGGGCGCGCAGCGAGGAGCGTGCCCTCGCACTCGTGCGCGTGCTCGAGGTGCCGCACGACTCCTGGGGCACGACGAACCTCACCGTCGTCGACGCGGAGGGGAACGCCTGCGTCCTCACGACGAGCCTCGGGCTCGGGTCGGGCGACTACCTCCCCGGACTCGACGTCCACCTGAACAGCATGCTCGGGGAGACCGACCTCCTCCTGCGGCCGCTCGCGGCAGGCGAGCGCATGGAGAGCATGATGGCGCCGACGGTCGTCCTCGACAGCGAGGGTCTCGTGCTCGCGGCTGGAGCCGCGGGCGGGACGCGGCTGCGGAGCGCGCTCGTACAGGTGCTCGCCGGCATGCTCGACGAGGGGCTCGCTCCGCAGGAGGCGGTCGACCGCCCGCGCCTCCACCCGGTCGGCGGCCTCGTCCACGTCGAGCCCGGTTTCTCCGAGACCGGCGCCGGCGCGCTCGAGGCGGCGGGCTACGAGGTGAAGCGCTGGGACGAGCTCCACCACTACTTCGGCGGGGTCAGCCTTGCCGGGCGCGCGGGCGCCGCGGCCGACCCGCGGCGGAGCGGGCTCGCGCTCACGCTCGGCCAGAGCTAGGGCGCTCGGCCAGCCGCTGCCCACCCCCACCCTCGGGTGGGGCCTCCCACGTACCCTCGGGCTCAAGGTAGCGAAAGAACCCGCACGAGTGGCGCACAGATCTGTGTCGATTCGCCGCGAAGCGTGACGATTCTGCGGCCGGCGTGGACCGCCTACACCGGCCGAGCGGCGACTCGAGCGACCTCGACGTCCCGGGCGATCTGGGCGACGAGATCGGCCTCGCTCGAGAACGCGCGCTCCTCGCGCAGGTACTGCCAGAGCTCGAGCCTGAGCTTCTGCCCGTAGAGGTCACCGTCGAAATCGAGGAGGAACGCCTCGACCTTCCGCTCCGTTCCACCGTAGTGCGGATTCACTCCGATCGAGACGCCCGCGCGATGGCCGAGCGCCCAGCCCGCGTAGATGCCGTGCGCCGGCAGGAGCAGGTCGGGGTCGACAAGGAGGTTCGCGGTTGGGAAGCCGAGCGTGCTGCCCCGCAGGTCGCCCGAGACGACGACGCCCTCGAGCTCAGGCGGGCGGCCGAGAAGGGCGGCAGCGGCGGCGACGTCCCCGTGGTGGACGAGTTCGCGGATCCGGCTCGACGAGACCCCCTCGACCTCAGGCACCGGCCGCACTTCGAGACCGAGCGCGCGCAGGAGCGCGATGTCTCCCCGTCGTCTCCGCCCGAAGCGAAAGTCCTCGCCGGCGATGACGACCTGCGCGCCGAGCGGGGCGAGGATGTCGCGCACGAAGTCCTCGGGCTCGAGCTGCGAGAGCTCCGGCGTGAACTCGACGACGAGCACGTCGTCCGGGCCAACCTGCGCGATCAGCTCGAGCCGACGCTCGAAGGTCGCGAGCAGCTCGACACCGTGGCCGAGCACCTTGCGCGGGTGCGGGTGGAACGTGATGAGGGCCGAGCGCAGCCCCGTGGCCATCGCCGCCTCGATAACGGCTTGGTGGCCGCGATGGACGCCGTCGAAGGTGCCGATGGCGACCGCGCGCTCGGCCGCAGGAAGCGCGCCAGGATTCCACGCGACGTTCACGCGAGGACGGTCTCCGGCCGGATGACTCCCGCCCCGGCACGCGCTATCGCCACAAGCTCGCCGCCGTGGACGAGCGCGAGCGGGCCCTCGCCCTCGCCGCGCAGCGGGCGGCCGGTCAGCACCAGCCGCTCCTCCTCCTTCGAGAGGTCGAGGCAGCGGAGGAAGCGAACCGCCTCGAGCGGCGGGAGGACGCGCTCCTCGTCCGAGTCCTCGACCGAGAACGGCCCCACGGCGGTGCGCCGCAAGGAGACACAGTGGCCGCCGAGGGCGTCGGCGATCGAGCGGACATACGTCCCGCTCGAGACGTGCAGCGCGAGCTCCAGCCGGGGCGGCGCGAAGACCCTCATCTCGATCTCGTGGATCTGCGAGCGGCGCAGCGGCATCTCGACCGCCAGGCCTCGCCGGTGCAGGCGGTACGCCCGCTCGCCATCGATCTTCACGGCCGAGGCCGACGGCACCCGCAGCTCGCGCTCGCCGAGGAGGGCCCGGACGTCGCCCGCGGTCGCGATCGGCGTGCGTTCGACCACCTCGCCCTCGGCGTCTCCGGTCGAGGTCCGCTCGCCGAGGCGGATCTCCGTCAGGTACCGCTTGTCCAGGCCGAC
>JBGPNP010000231.1:0-5009 GCA_041487575.1 Gaiellaceae bacterium
CTATGCTCGCCGGGTGCCGCCGTTGACCGTGCTCGTCACAGCCTCGGGCGCGCCGGGCACGGCGGCTCTGTTGCGGGCGCTCGGGCAGAACGGCGAGCGCGAGGTGCGCCTGGTCGGCTGCGACATGAGCGAGCGAGCGATCGGCCGCCGTCTCTGCGACGCCTTCGCCGTCGTCCCGCCCGGCGCCGACCCGGGCTTCGCCCCGGCGGTGCTCGAGCTCTGCCGACGGGAGCGGGTGAGCGTCGTCCTCCCCCAGTCCTCCCACGACCTGCTCGCGCTCGCCGGCGCGCGCTGCGACTTCGAGATCCCGGTCCTGGTCTCCCCGGCGGCGACGATCCGGCGCGCGAACGACAAGGCGGAGTGCTACCGCCTCCTGGGGCAGATCGGCGTCCGGGTCCCGGACTGGCGCCTCGTCCAGGGCCGCGCTCAGGTCGTGGCCGCAGCCGAGTCGCTCGGCTACCCCGGCCGGCCAGTCTGCTTCAAGCCCGTCTACGGCTCCGGCTCGCGCGGCTTCCGGGTTCTCGACCCGACCGTCGACCGAGCCCGCCAGCTCCTGCACGAGCGGCCGGGGGGCCTCGCCATGCGCCTCGAGGAGCTGGCGGAGCTCCTGCCCGAGGAGGGCGGCGAGGAGCTCCTCGTCATGGAGCTTGCCCGGGGCGGCGAGCGCACGATCGACGGCATCGCGAACGGCAAGCGCGTCGTCCTCGGCCACCCGAAGACCCGCGAGGCGATGCGCGCGGGCCTCGCGATGTTCTTCCGGACGCTCGAGGACGAGGCGCTCATGGCGGACGCAGACCGGATCGTCGCCGCGCTCGCGATCGAGCACTTCTTCAACATCCAGCTCGTGGGCGAGTGCGTGATCGAGGTCAACCCGCGCATCTCGACGGTCGTCTACCAGGAGGATCTGAACCTCCCCTGGCTCGGCGTCAAACGGGCGCTCGGCCAGATCTCGGACGAGGAGCTCGTTACCTACCAGGGCCGCGTCCGGCCGACCCGGCGAGCTGTCCGCTACTTCGACCAGGTCGAGTGGGACGAGTGAGCCGACTCTAGGCGGAGCGAAAGGCCCGGACGAGGCTCGTCGCAACGAACGCGGCCGAGGCGAGCAGGACGATCGACCCGCCCGGCGCGAGGTCGCCGTAGTACGAGACCGTCAGCCCCACGAGGACGGAGGCCAGGCCGATCCCCATGGCGAGGACGAGGGTCGAGCGCATGCTCCAGGCGACGCGGCTCGCGGCGATGACCGGGAGCACCATGAGGGCGGCGATCAGGAGGATGCCGACGATCCGCATCGAGACTGCGATCGTCACCCCGGCGAGCCCGGACACGAGGACGTTCAGGAGCCCGACCGGAACGCCCGCGACGCGCGCTCCCTCCTCGTCGAGCACGACGCCCGCGAGCGCGCGGTATGCGAGCCCGATCGTCGCGAGCCCGACGAGCCCGAGGACGGCCACGAGGACGAGGTCGCCGCGTGTCACCGTCAGGATCGAGCCGAAGAGGAAGGCGAAGAGGTCGGCGTTGAGCGCGCCCGCGGCCGAGACGAGGACGACGCCGGCCGCGATGCCGGTGTAGAAGAGGAGCGCGAGCGCCTGGTCGCCGGCCGCGGTGCGCCTCGTCCGCAGCCATTCGACGCCAACCGCGCCCCCGACGGCGGCAACCAGCCCGGTGAGGACGGGCGAGATGCCGACGAGGTAGCCAAAAGCTACGCCCGCGAAGGCGGTGTGCCCGATGCCGTCGCCGATCAGGCTCATCCGCCGCTGGACGAGGAAGAACCCGACCGCGGGGGCGAGGAGGCCGACGATCGCACCGGCCGCGAAGGCGAGACGCATGAACTCGAGGTCAAACATGGACGTGCGAGGGGTCGTGCCAGCGGCCGGGAAGCTCGCTCGGCGGCCCGTCGAAGACGATCCGGCCGCGGACGAGCACGAGCCTCTTGACGATGTGCTCGACGGCGCCGAACTCGTGCGAGACGTAGAGGACGGTGACGCGGAGGTCATGGTGCAGGCGGTGGAGCAACTCGGCAAGCGCCTCCTGGGCGTCGACGTCGACGCCCGTCGTCGGCTCGTCGAGGACGAGGAGCGAGGGCTCGGCGGCGAGGGCCTTGGCGATGAAAGCGCGCTGCTGCTGGCCGCCCGAGAGCCGCGCGAGCGGAGAGTCGGCCTGGGCGGCGAGACCGACACGGGCGATCGCCTCGTCGACGATGGCGCGGTCGCGGCGTCGGAGCGGCCCGAAAAGCCCGCCCGCGGCGAGCCGGCCCGCCGCGACGATCTCGCGCACGGTCGCGGGCACCTCGGCGGCAAGGTAGGGCCGCTGCGGGAGATAGCCGAGCGTCGCGCGGCGGCTGAAGCGTCCCGCGGGCTCGCCGAAGAGGAGCGCAGAGCCGGACGCCGGCTCCTCCAGGCCGAGCACGATCCGCACGAGCGTGGTCTTGCCGCCGCCGTTCGGGCCGGCGATCGCGACGAACTCGCCCTGGTCGATCGCGAGGTCGACGCCCGCGAGCACCGGCGGCGCTCCGCGCCCGTAGGAGAACGAGACCCCGCTAAGCTCGACCGCTAGCGGCATCCGAGCCCCACCCGCAGCGTCGCGAGGTTCCGGCGCATGATCGAGAAATAGTCCTCGCCGCGCTTCGCCTCGTCCCTGGTCAGGCCCTCGAGGGGGTCGAGCAAGGCGATCTCCGCCCCGGCCGCGTGCGCGACGGTTCTCGCGATGTCGCGCGAGACGAGCGGCTCGAAGAAGATCGTGGTCGCGCCGCGCTCGCGGGCCAGGCGGGCAACGCGTGCGAGGTCGCGCGGGCCCGGCTCCGCCTCGGGCGCGAGCCCCGTGACCGCGACCTGCTCCAGCCCGTAGCGCCCGGCGAGGTAGCCAAAGGCCGCGTGGCTCGTGACGATCTCGCGCCGCTTGCAGTCGGCGAGGCCGGCGCGATACTCGTGGTCGAGTGCCTTCACCCGGTCCGCGAAGCGGCTCGCCGCCGCCGCCCGGCCGAGGGCCTTCCCGATTCGCTCCGCGATCCGCGCGTAGCGCACCGGGTCGAGCCAGACGTGTGGGTCGCCGTTCGGCGAGAGCTCGAGACCGTCGAGGAGATCGAGCGTCCGTCCGCCCGCCTGCTTGGCCGCGTCCTCGAGCGCGGGCTGAAAGCCGTGCCCGAGGTAGAGGACGAGGTCGGCGAAGTGGATCCGCGCGACATCGCGGGGTGAGAGCTCCAAATCGTGCGGCTCGGCGCCGACGGGGGTGAGATTCCGGACGCGGACGAGCGGCCCGCCGATCTGCTCCGCAGCGAAGGCGAGCGGGTAGAAGCCCGCAACGACGTCGATCCCGCCGCCGGCCCCGGCTGCGCCCTCCTCGCCCGTCCCACCGCAACCCGCGAACGCGCCCGCCAGCACCAACGTAACCGCCACCGCCGCCCCGATCTTTCCGAGCCTGATGAGAATGATTCTCGTTATCACGAGTGGTAGGATATGCGGCGAAGTGAAGAGGCTGCACTTGGAACGACCGGAGGGGTGGCGCGAAGGGCAGCGGCTGAGGTCGCCCGGGGCCCAGCCCGACGCCCCAGCCGTGGAGCCGACGAAAGCGCAGGAGCCCCGGGGCGGGTCGCACGAAGCCGCCGGCGTCGACCGCTCCGGCACGGTCGCCGCGGCGCGGCGCGCCGACGCCTTCCTCCGCGGCCTCGGGGTGCGCCCCACGGGGCAGCGGGTGCGCGTCCTCGCCGAGCTCATGCGCGAGCGCGACGACGTGACCGCGCAGGCGCTCCACGACCGCTTCCGCCGCCGCGGCGAGCGGATAGGGCTCGCCACCGTGTACCGGACGCTCACCCTGCTCGCCGGCGGCGGCGCCGTCGACGCGCTCTCACACCACCGCGGCGAGCTCTGTTACCGCTGGTGCGGCGACGAGCACCACCACCACCTCGTCTGCTCGAGCTGCCACAGGGTCGTCGAGGTCGGCGACTGCGAGCTCGACGCCTGGCTCGACCAGGTCGCCGCCAACCACGGCTTCGTCGCCACCGGCCACCGCCTCGAGGTGACCGGGCTGTGCGCCGACTGCCGCTAGAAGAGCCGGTGCCCGCCCGGGCGGCCGAGCCACCAGCCGTGCCCGGCCTTGTTCCAGCACCTCATGCCGGTGGAGCGGCTGACGCAGCCGAACAGCGCCCCGAACTTCCAGTAGCGCCCGAAGCCGAGAAGTCGCCTGACAGCGAAATAGTCGTGGTAGCTGCGGCCATTGGGGTCGAAGCCCTTCCCCACCCGGCCCTTCGCCTCCATGAAGACGAAGAACCCGTCGCTTGGTCTTGAACAGCTCAAGACTGGGGGCGCCTCTTCACCGACGACGTAGCACTGCACCACCCACCTCGGCGTGTGGAATGCAGAGAGAGCGGTCGCTCGGGCAACAGCGGCCGTGACCGCAGCGATCACGAGCGCTATGGCGATCAGCGCGAGCGGGCTCCAATGCGACGGTGCGCCAGGCTGCCTACGCCACAACCCGGTAGACCTCGAACACCTCGGCATATTCCCGGCCGACGTTGATGCCGTGGGTGCGCGCGAGGTTCCAGACGTACTCCGCGTTCGCGTAGTTCCGGTGTTGCTGCGACTCGTAGCGGGAGAGCGCCTCGACCTTCCGCTCGACGTGCCCCCGCTCGAGGGAGACGTACGCCTGGTAGGAGAAGTCGAAGTTGTTCCACGGGATCTCGTAGCCGAGCACCGTCGTCCGCTTGAAGGCGCGCAGGCCCTCGGCGGCGACGACCTGGTGGTCCTGGTGGATGTCGTGCAGGCTCGGCATGAGGACGACGTCGGGCGGCCACGTCTCCCAGAGCGCGATGAGAAGCTCGAGGATGTCCTGGCGGCGCTCGGGGAACGTCCGCACCTCGAAGTCGTGCACGGCGAGCGCCTCGGGCGGGAGGCCGATGACGGCGGTCGCCTCGCGGACCTCGCGCGCGAGCGTGTCGGGCGGGAACCCCGCCGGGAGCGACTTCGTCGCGATCGAGAAGGCGACGTAGCGAACCTCCACCCCGCGCTCGACGAGGC
>JBGPNP010000232.1:0-4943 GCA_041487575.1 Gaiellaceae bacterium
ACGTCCTCCGGCTTCTGGTGGCTGCAAAGCGGCGCCATGCGTCGTCCTCGGTCGCGCCCATACCGGCTTGGTATGGGCGCTCCCTGCGTCCTAGCCTGGCTTGCTTTTCGCGCGCCAGAAGCTCGGCAACATCACCTGAAGGGGCACTAGACTCCTCCTGGGCCATGGCCGAGACGATCTCCACGAACCAGTTCAAGAACGGCACGCACATCGAGCACGACGGCGACGTCTGGCGCATCGTCGAGTTCCAGCACGTGAAGCCGGGCAAGGGCGGAGCCTTCGTCCGCACGAAGCTCAAGAACCTCGGCTCCGGCGCGGTCGTCGAGCGCACGTTCCGCGCGGGCGAGAAGTTCCCGCGCATCCACACCGAGACGAAGAACGTCCAATACCTCTACGACGAGGGCGACGAGGTCGTCGTCATGGACGAGACGTCCTTCGAGCAGATCACTCTGAAGCGCGCCGATGTCGCCGACGAGCTCGACTTCCTCCAGCCGTCGGGCTCCGTGATGATGCTCATGGTGGACGGCCGGCCCTCCGGCCTGCAGCTCCCAGCCTCGGTCGAGCTCGCGATCGTCGAGACCGAGCCCGGCGTGAAGGGCGACACCGTGTCGAACGTGACGAAGCCGGCGACGCTCGAGACCGGGGCAGTCGTCCAGGTGCCGCTCTTCGTCAACACCGGCGACCGGATCAAGGTCGACACCCGGGAGCGGCGCTACATCTCCCGGGCCTAGTAGTGGCTCACTGGTAGTGCCCAGGCTCGTCGACACCACGATCCGGCTCCTGTCGCAGGAGCCGCTCGCCGGCCAGGTGCCGATGTCGCGCCTGCTCCAGCTCGCGGTCGTCCTCGACCGGGCCGGCTTCGAGTACCTCGAGGTGACCGGCGGCGGCTGCTTCGACGCGGCCGTACGGCGCGGCGTCGAGAGCCCGTGGGAGCGGATCCGGGCGCTCCGGTCGCGCTGCAAGACGCCGCTCGCGATGGCTCTGCGGGGGCGCTTCCTCGTGGGAACGCGGCCTGCCTCCCGCGACCTCGTCCGCCGCTTCGTCGCGAGCGCCGCCGAGAGCGGCATCGATGTCTTCCGGATCCACGACCCCCTGAACGACGTCTCGAACCTCGTGGACGCGGCGGAGGCCGTCCACGCATCCGGCAAGGAGCTCGTCGCGGGCCTCGTGCACAACCCCGGCCCGCCGGACGAGCTCGAGGAGCTCGTCGAGCGCGCGCGTCGCCTCACCCAGCTCGGGGCGGGCCGGGTCGTCGTCAACGACCCGGCAGGGTCCCTGGGCGCTGCCCATGCGCGGGAGATCGTCGAGCGAGTGAGGGAGGCCTCGGGGCTCCCCGTCGGGCTCTACTGCCAGGGAGCGGCGGGCCGGGCGCTCGCGGCGGCGATCGAGGCCGCCCGGGGCGGGGCAAGCCCGATCGCGAGCACGATCTACCCGCTCGCGATCTCGCTCTACCGTCCCTCGGCCGAGGCGCTCTCGCAGTCGCTCGAGGGCATCGGCCTTCCAACCGGCATCTCGCTCCCGACCCTCTGGGAGGCGTGCGAGCTCGTCGACGAGGCGCTCGGCGACCAGCCCGTGCCGCCGCTCACGCCCCGGGTCGCCGTCCGGGCGGCCGAGCACGACCTCCCAGCCGGCCTGGTCGCGGGCCTCGACGCGAATCTCCGCTCCCAGGGATTCGGCGACCGGCTCGACGAGGTGCTAGAGGAGCTCGCAGCCATCCGGCGCGAGTGCGGCTTCCCGCCGCTCGTCTCGCCGATCGGGCACATCCTGGGCTCGCAGGCGCTCCTGCACGTCCTCTCGGCGCAGCGCTGGGGAATCGTCGTGGACGAGCTTCGGGACCTCCTCGAAGGGGAGTACGGCCTGCCGCCGCACGAGATCGACCCGACGGTCAAGCGGGCGGTCGCGCTCCTCGGACGCGGCAGCGAGCCGGAGGACCGGCTCCTGTCGCTCGACGAGATCCGGGAGTCAGCGGGTGGGCTCGCCGCGAGCGAGGAGGAGCTCCTCCTGCTCGCTCTCTTCGGCCCGGAGGCCGAGCCGCTTCTCCACGCCATCCGCGGCCGTGCGCGCCGGGACGAGACTTCGGCCACGACCGGCCTCGACCGGGCGCGGACGGAGCGGATCCGCGAGCTGATCCAGCTAGTCCAGGAGTCCGGGATCGGCGAGGTGACGATCGAGGAGGGGGCGACGCGCGTCACGGTGCGGCGGAGCGAAGAGCCGGCCGAGGTGACGCCGGCCGGGGCCCCCGCGGCTTCGCTCGCTTCGCCCGGGGAGCCCGAGGAGCCCGAGACTCCAGTGCCGGAGCTTCTTCGCATCGAGTCGCCGATGGTGGGCACGTTCTACCTCGCGCCCACGCCCGGCGCGGAGCCGTTCGTCGAGGTCGGCGACCCGGTCGGGCCCGGGCAGACGCTCTGCATCCTCGAGGCGATGAAGCTCATGAACGAGGTCAAGGTGGAGCAGGAGGCCGTCGTGCGCCGGATCTGCGTCGAGAACGCCCAGCCGGTGGAGTACGGCCAGCTCCTCTTCGAGCTCGAGCCGCTCGACGGCAGGCCGCTTGACGCTCTCTGACGTGTCCGGGACGACCGCGCGGGCCGGCTTTCGGACGCGTCAGCCTCTGGGGCACCCCGGCCCACCACCCGCCTTCGAGGCTAATGAAGAAAGTCGTACGAGTGTGTCACGGACCGTGCCGAGAGCGTCACGAGTTCGTGACGATTCTCCGGCGTGGGAGCTGGCCTGATGTTCGGCCGCATCCTGATCGCAAACCGGGGCGAGGTCGCCGTGCGCGTCATCCGCGCCTGCCGCGAGCTCGGCGTCGAGAGCGTCGCCGTCTACTCGACCGCCGACCGCGACGCGCTCCACGTCCGCCTCGCCGACCGTGCCGTTCACATCGGGCCGCCGCCCGCGGCCGAGAGCTACCTCAAGATCTCCGCTCTGATTGCCGCGGCCGAGATCACCGGGTGCGAGGCCGTTCATCCCGGCTGGGGCTTCCTCGCCGAGAACGCCGACTTCGCGCGCGCGTGCGAGGACAACGACTTCGCCTTCATCGGCCCGCGGCCGGAGACGATCGAGCTCATGGGCGACAAGGCGCGCGCCAAGGCGACGGTTCGCGAGGCCGGCCTTCCGCTCGTCCCCGGCTCGGAAGGCGCCGTCACGCTCCCGGGAGCCCGGGCGCTTGCAGGCGAGATCGGCTTCCCGCTCCTCCTCAAGGCGTCCGCGGGCGGGGGCGGCCGCGGCATGCGGCTGGTCGCCTCCACCGGCGAGCTCGAGCCCGCCTTCCAGGCTGCCGCCGTCGAGGCGCTGGCCGCCTTCTCCGACAACTCGCTTTACCTCGAGAAGGCTCTCACAGACTCCCGTCACGTCGAGATCCAGGTGCTCGGCGACGGCGCCGGCGGCGTCCTCACGCTCGGCGAGCGCGACTGCTCGATCCAGCGCCGCCACCAGAAGGTGATCGAGGAAGCGCCCTCGCCCGGAGTCTCTCCGGAGCTTCGCGCCGCGATGGAGGAGGCCTGCCGCACCGCCTGCGAGCGGATCCACTACCGCGGTGCGGGCACGATCGAGTTCCTCGTCGCGGACGGGGGCTTCCACTTCATCGAGATGAACACGCGCCTCCAGGTCGAGCACCCGGTGACGGAGGTTCTCACCGGCGTCGACCTCGTGCACGCCCAGCTCCGCATCGCGGCGGGCGAGGGGCTCGCGCGCCGAGGCCGCGCCGAGCTGCGCGGTCACGCCCTCGAGGTGCGCCTGAACGCCGAGGACCCGTCGCGGGACTTCCTGCCGTCGCCGGGGACGCTCGAGCGGTTCCGCCCGCCGCTCGGCCCGGGAGTCCGCGTCGACACACACGCGTTCGAGGGCTACCGGATCCCGCCGTACTACGACTCGCTGATCGGGAAGGTCGTCGTCTGGGCCGAGGACCGGCCGACCGCGCTCGCCCGCGCCCGCCGTGCACTGTCAGAATTGGAGATCGTCGGCGTCCCCACGACGCGCGGCCTGGCCATGGAGATCCTCACGGACGACGAGTTCACGAGCGGGCGCTACACGACCGGCTACCTTCGCGCCGCTGAAGGCCGCCTCGCAGCGCTCACCGAGCGAGAGGCGGCAGAGTGAGCAGCCGGCGGCAGGCTCGGCGCACGGCTCTCTTCCTTCTCTACCAGTGGGACCTCACGCGGCAGCCGCTCGCCTCGCTCTACGAGGGCGAGATCGACCCGTTCGCGCTCGACCTCGCCCAGGGCGTCGTCGTGCGGGCGGAAGAGCTGGACAGCCGCATCACGGAGGCCTCGATCGGCTGGCCGGCCGGCCGCCTCGGGACGCTCGAGCGGAACATCCTCCGCATTGCCCTCATCGAGCTCGGCCGGGGCGACGTGCCGATGGAGGTCGCGATCGACGAGGCCGTCACGCTCGCGAAGCGCTACGCCTCCGACGAGGCCGGCCGGCTTGTGAACGGGATCCTCGCGAGGCTGGCGCGCGAGGCGGCAGCATGACTTTTCCACAGAAAATGCGGCGCATTCTCCGCGGGGGGAGCTTGTCCCATCGCTTCGCTCGGGAATGTGATGGAGGCGTGGCGGCTTGAGCGACGATCCAGCGATGGATCGCCTCCAGGGCCTGCTCGACCGGCTCGAGGCGGCGCGGGCCCGGCTCGAAGGGCTCGAGGACCCGGAGCAGGCCGTCGACGTGCTCGGGGAGCTCTCGGAGCTCGCGCGCGAGGTCCAGGCCGAGGTCGAGCGGGCACGGCGCGAGGCCACCTAAGTGGTCGCCACCGCAAATACGGCCCCGCCTGGCCGGCTGCAAACCGGCGCATCCCCGCGTCCTCAGTCGGCCCCATACCGGCTTGGTATGGGGACTCCCTGCGTCCTTGGGCTGCTTGGTTTTCGCGCGGCCAAACATGACCGTACTTACGGTGGAGACCACTAAGTGGCTTGCCCAGCGACGTTCACCATGCACTCGATCGAGGA
>JBGPNP010000233.1:0-4942 GCA_041487575.1 Gaiellaceae bacterium
CTTCTCCTACTTCCTCCTGAAGATGGCCGAGGCCGTCGACCTGCACGTCGGGATCGACATCTACGAGCCGCGATCATTCGGCCGCTGCGGGCCGGGCGGCTGCAACCACTGCGGCGGGATCGTCTCCGAGTCCCTCGTCCAAGCAGCGCCGCACCTCGGCGGAGCTCAGGAACGCGTGTACGAGGTCCTGGTCGAGAGCGTCTCCGAGCAGGCACATGGAAGTAGTGCTCGCCGTCGAACAGGCCCGGCACGGGAAGCCTCCCGAGCCACCGAAGCTCCCGGTTCGGCTCCGCGCTGAGCACCCTCGCCGTGAACGTCATGCCTCCCCCGCCCGGCTGCTCGATCCTCACCCGAAGCCTCGCGCCCCGCTCAGCGCGCCCCTCCAGACTCGTGATGTGCGGATTCCAGCTGGGCATCGCATCGAAGTCCGTAAGCGCGCGCCAGACCCGCTCGGCGGGGGCATCGATCTCGATCTGCGTCTCGATTGTCTTCGCCACGACTGACCCCCGGGAGGGTGGGCACGAGGCGCACATCGTTGCACGAGCCTGCGTTCGGTCGGTCACAAGGTGGGCCTTAACGAAGCCTTCCCGGGAACTTAACGGTGAGCGCCCGATACTGAGACCGATCCGACGGGCATCGAGAACGCACAACCCATGAGCACCCTTTCCCCTTCTCGTCTCGCACCCGCACGCCGGCGGGCCGACCTCGCGAAGACGGGCCTCGCCGCCGCAGGCCTCGTGCTCTTCGGAGCGGCGATGATCCTCGCCCGCCTGCAGGCGCCGGGACACACGCGGCACGCTCCGCAGGCACTCGCGGCCCCGCCGGGCTTCGTCAAGGCCGTTCGCGAGAACCTCCTCCAGGCCGGGCTGATCGCGCCCGCTCAGGACGCGCCGAGCATCGCCACATCGGTTTCGTGACCGAGGCCTTCCGCTTCGCCGCGATGGGCTGCGAGGTCGTCGTCGGCGGCGGCACGGACGCCGAGCGCGTCGCGGTCCGGGAGCTCTTCGACGCTCGGGAGAGGGTTTTCAGCCGCTTCCTGGCCGGCAGCGAGCTCAACCGCGTCAACGCCGCCGCAGGGGTACCGACGCGCATCTCGAGCCTCTTCGGGCGCACGCTCGCCGTAGCCCTGGCGGCCGCGGCGCAGACGGACGGCCTCGTCGACCCGACTCTCGGCAGAGGGCTCGAGGCTGCGGGCTACGACCGAGACTTCGCGCTGCTCGAGCCCGATCTTCGCCTGCCGCGCGCAGGCGAGCCGGGCGCCTGGCGCTCGGTCGGCTGCGACGAGCGGCTCGTCTGGCTCCCGCGCGGGCTGAAGCTCGACCTGAACGGCATCGTCAAGTCGCTCGCGGTCGACGACGCGCTCGCGCTCCTCGGCGGGCCGGGCTTCGTCTCCGCGGGCGGCGACCTCGCGGCCCGGGGCGAGCTCGACGTGGCTCTCCCGGGCGGCGGGTCCGTGCGCCTGGTGCTGGGCGGCCTGGCGACGAGCGGTACCGTCGAGCGGCGCTGGCTCCGAGCCGGCCGCGCCCAGCACCACCTGATCGACCCGCGCAGCGGGCGCCCGTCCGATTCCTCCTGGAGCCAGGTCACGGTCGCCGGCGCGACCTGCCTCGCCGCCGACATCGCGGCCAAGGCGGCATTCCTCCTCGGCGAGCGCGGCCCGGAGTGGCTCGACGCGCAGGGCCTCCCGGGCCGGTTCCTCGCCGGCGAGGAGGAGGTCCTGAACGAGGGCTGGCGCCGCAGCCTCGAGCTGGAGGTCGCGTGCACCTGATCTCGAGCCCGGTCGACTGGTACGCCGTCCGGGCGGGCGGCGTGGTCGCCTACCTCCTCCTCAGCGTCGTCATCTCGCTCGGCCTCGCCCTCGCGGGGAAGAAGCAGCTTCGCCGCTGGCCTCGCTTCGCCGTCGAGGACGTCCACCGCTTCGGCGGCCTGCTCGTCGGCCTCTTCGTCGCGATCCACGTCGCCGCGACGGCGCTCGACTCCTTCCTCCCCTTCTCGGTGGTGCAGCTGACGGTGCCGTTCACGTCGGCGTACCGGCCGCTCTGGGTCGGGCTCGGGATCGTCGCGGCGGAGCTCCTGCTCGCGCTCGCCGTCACGAACCGCTACCGCAAGCGGCTCCCGGGCCGGCTCTGGCGCCGCGCGCACTACGTCAACTTCGCCGTCTGGGCCGCCGCCACGGCGCACGGGCTGGGGAGCGGCACCGACCGGAGCGCCCCGTGGCTCGTAGCGATCTACGCACTCGCGACGGGCACCGTCGCCGGCCTGATCGCCATGAGAGCGCTCCGGGCGCGCGGCCTCGTCCGGCCGGCGCGGCCCGCCGGGCTCGCGCTCGGCGCCGGAGCCGCAGCGCTGATCGCGGCTGTCGTCCTCGGCCCGGCCCACTCGCAGACGAAGCCGTGGAACGCGAAGACCTTCACAGACCGGCTCGCCGGCCGGATCCTCGTCGACAGTGGGGCGACCGAGGGGATCGTCTCGATGTCGGGCCAGGGCCGCGGCGAGCAGCGCGTGCTCGTGCGGGCCGATCTCCTCCTGAAGCCAGACCGGATCGACAGAACCTCGCTGCAGCTCGAGTTCCTGCCGAGCGGGCTCGTCTGCCGCGGCGCAGTCACCCAAGTTCATTCCTTCTCATTCCGGGGATCGTGCCGCCTCCCCGACGGCAGCAGCCGCATCGTCTCCGCACGGTGGCACGCGACCGGCGACGGCCAGGGGCTGGCCGGGACGCTCAGCGCCCATGTCTAGGAAGCCGCTGGCCGCGCTCGGCCTCGTGGCCCTGGTCGCCGGCTGCGCAAACGGGCACAGTTCGGCGTCGCCGTCGGCCACGGCCTCCGCCCGAACCGGTGTAACGCGCCAGGCAGGTTCGCAGGCGCCGCCTCCGGCACAGCCGCCCGCCGCCCCCACGCCGGTGAGCATCGCCCTCGGCCTGCCTCCCGTCGGCCCCGGCCCGGTCCCCGGCTACGTCCTCATCGCCGACCGGAACAACAACCGGCTCCTCATCGTGTCGCCGTCGAAGCGGATCGTCTGGCGCTTTCCGCGGCCTGGCGATGTCAAGAGCGGGCAGTCCTTCCACGACCCCGACGACGCGTTCTTCACGCCCGGCTACCGCCGCATCGTCACGAACGAGGAGTTCAACGACACGATCGCGCAGATCTCGATTCGCCGGCACCGGATCGTCTGGGCCTACGGGCGCGCCGGCGTCGCCGGCTCGGGCCGCGGCGAGCTCTCCCACCCGGACGACGCCTACGTGCTCCCGAGCGGCGACGTCATGGTCGCCGACATCCAGAACTGCCGTGTCCTGAGGATCAGCCCCAGGGGCAAGATCGTCGGCGGAATCGGCTCCGCCGGCCGCTGCGCTCATGACCCGCCCCGGGCGCTCCTCGCCCCGAACGGGGACACGCCGCTTCCGGACGGCGGCGTCCTCGTCACGGAGATCGGCGGCTACGTCGACCGCATCGACGCGCACGGCCAGCTCGTCTGGTCGATCCGCACGCCGACGACCTATCCGTCTGACGCGCAACTCCTGCCGAACGGGAACATCCTCGTCGCGGGCTTCAACACGCCCGGGCGGATCGACGTCCTGACGCCCCGGGGGCGGGTCGTCTGGAGCTACGGGCCGTCGTCCGGGCCGGGCTCGCTCGACCGGCCGTCGCTCGCCGTGCGCTGGCCGAACGGGATGATCGCCGTCACCGACGACTGGCACCACCGCATCGTCGTCATCGACCCGCGGACGAAGCGGATCGTCTGGCAGTACGGGCATCTGGGCGTCGCGTCCTCGGCCGACGGGTACTTGTCGAAGCCGGACGGGCTCGACCTGCTCCCCGCGCAACGGACGCCTGCGACGCGGAAGGCGGCTCAGCACGAGCACCTGTCGGTGACCCGGATCGGCTCGCTGCCGGCGCCCGCGTCTCGGATCGCCGCGACCGTGCTCCCCGGCGGCCGCGTGCTCCTCCTGGGCGGGCTCGTGGGAGGCAGCTCGTCCGATCAGATCCTGCTCGGCACGCCGTCCGCTCTCCGGCCCGCCGGGCGGCTCCCGGCGCCGACCCACGACGCCGCCGCGGCCTTCGCGAGCGGGACGGCGTACCTCTTCGGCGGGGGCGAGGCCGTCTCGACCGACGCGGTCGTGAGGATCGACCCGCGGACAGGCACGGCGCGGGCTGCAGGGAAACTCGGCGAGCCGCTCTCGGATCTCGGCGCGGCCTCGGTCGGCGGGCGTATCTACCTCGTCGGCGGGTACACGGGCAGCCGGTTCGCGACCGCTGTCCTCCGCTTCCGCCCAGGCCGCGCTCCGGTCCTGGTAGCCCGCCTACCGAAAGGCCTGCGCTACGCCGGAGTTGCCGCGCTCGGGGGGCGCATCTACGTCGCCGGCGGCCTGACGACGACCGGCGAGAGCAGCGCCGTCTATGCGGTCGACCCGGCGACGCACAGCGTGAAGGCCGTCGCGACCCTGCCCGCTCCCGTCGCCCACGCCGCGCTCGCCGCGCTCGGGTCGGCGCTCTACCTCGTCGGCGGAAGAAGCGCGAGCGGCAAGGCGCTCGACGAGATCCTCCGGATCGACCCTCAGACGGGCAAGGTCTCGCGCGCGGGCCGGCTCCCGCAGGCGCTCGAGGACCCGGCGGCGGTCGCCCAAGGCGGCAGGATCGTCGTCTTCGGCGGCGCCGGCTCGAATGCCGTGCTCGCGCTCCGACCTTAGTGGTCTCCACCGTAAGTACGGTCTCGTCTGGCCGCGCGAAAACTAAGCAGCCCAAGGACGCAGGGAGGCCGCATACTCAAGTGGTATCTGGCCGACCGAGGACGCCGGGATGCGCCGGTTTGCAGCCGGACAGGCGGGGCCGTATTTGCGGTGGCGACCACTTCGTCCATTGCCGGGAAGGAACCCGATCGTCGGCGTCGTAGCTTCTGACTCATGGAGACAGCTCACCCCATCCGGCTCGTCGTCACGGATGACCTC
>JBGPNP010000234.1:0-4931 GCA_041487575.1 Gaiellaceae bacterium
CCGCGCTCGCCACGACCGGCTTCCCGTGCGCCATCGCCTCGGCGCACGCCATCCCAAACCCCTCGCGCCGCGAGGGACAGACCACGACAGCGGCTCGACGATAGAGGCGTTCGAGCGCCTCTCCGGACACGAAGCCGAGCGCTCCCGGGAAAAGGCCCCGGAGCGGCCCGTCGCCCGCGACTACGAGCCGGAGCCCGTCGGCGGCGGCGGCAAGGTCCTCGACACCCTTCTCCGGGGACAGCCTGCCGGCGAAGAGGACCTCGGGCGGCTCGGCTTCCTCGCCTCCCTCCTCGGGAAGCTCGATGCCGTTCGGGATCACGCGCGGCTCGGCCGCGCCGAGGCGCCGGGCGGCATCCGCGAGCGCGCTCGACACGCAGACGACGGCGCCTGCCCGCCGCAGGACGAGCCGGGCGAGCCGGGGCGCCTTGCGGGCGAGCTCGACGTCGGTGCCGTGGAGCGTGACGACGAAGGGCTTCCCGGAGAGCGCGGCGACGGCGCCCGCGGGAAGCCAGTGGGCGTGGACGAGATCCGCTCCACGAGCCGCCCCGCGCATCACGCGGAGCATCGAGCCGAGCATGAGCGGCGCGGCCCAGGGACGCCGCCGGAGGTTCGCGACGACGCCGTCGCCGTAGGAGAGACCGAAGTCGTGGAAGCGCCCGGGCGCGACCACGTCCACCTCGAGCCCCCGGGAACGGAGCCGCTCGACCGCGTCGGCCACGAACCTCCCGGCGAAGTCGCCGGCGTGCCGCGGGTACGAGGTCGTGAGGACGACGACCTTCACGAGCGCCGCGAGAAGACGGCCGGCGCCGCGAGCGCGAGCATCGCGAAGACGAAGAAGTAGTACATCTGCATCGTCAGGTAGAAGGCGTTGGCGGCGAGGGTGCCGGCGAGCGCGGCGGTGAGCCCCCAGGCGAGCGGCCGGACGCGGGCAGCCGCGGCGTCGCCCGCGCGCGCCAGGCTGCGGCCGACCTCGCGAAGCGCGTGCAGGCGCCGGAAGAGGTAGACGAGGTAGGCAAGGAAGACCCCCGCGCCGAGGATCCCGGTCTCCGTCAGGAGCGCGACGTAGTAGGAGTGCGGCCCGAAGTTCGTCCTCCCGGTGGCGAACTCGTAGTAGGAGGAGAAGGTGTTGATCCCGAGCCCGAAGAGCGGGTGCTCGCGCAGGACGGGCGGGAGAAGCTGGTAGATCTCGAGGTGGATGCGCGTCGAGCCGCCGCCGACGCTCGTGCGCGCGCGGAGGACGGCCGCAAAGAAGTTGCTCCTCTGCACGACGACGAGGGCGACGACGCCGACTAGCGCGCCGAGCGGGACGAGCAGGCGCGGCTTGAGCAGGAGCCGCCGGTACGGGACGGCGAGGACGAGCAGTCCGACCGCCAAGCCGAGCAGCCCGCTCCGCGAGAGCGTCGCCAGCTCGACGAGCGCGAGGAAGGCGAGGAGCAGCGCGAGCGGCGCGCGCAGGCGGTGGCCGCGCTCGAGGCGCAGGTAGAGGGGCAGGAGGGCGAGGAGCGGGACGACGAGCATGATGCCGAGGTGGTTCGGGTCGAGCGTGAGCGCGTTCGTGCGGTAGACGTTCGCGCCGCCGACGGCGCCGAAGACGTTGATGCCGCCTCGCTGGTAGGCGCCGATCGGGGCGAGGACCGCCTTGTCGAGGTTGCCGCCGCTCGTCTCGGCCACGGCGAGCTCGACGAGGCCGTACGCCGCGTTCGCGGCGAGGCCCCCAACAAACCAGCCGAGCGTACGCCAGTAGAAGCGCTCCGAACGGCGTGCGATGTGGGCGACCGCGGCGAGGAGGAAGAGGAAGTGGACCGCGAACTTCACGATGCCCTTCGCGAAGAGGCTGCGGTCGTCGGTCGTCTCGAGGTCGAAGAAGCCGGCGAGGTAGACGAGGGCGAAGGCGGCAAAGAAGAGGACGAGCGCAGCGGAGGTGCGCGGGAAGCTCCAGTCGCGGGCATCCAGGCGTGAGAGCGCGAACGCGCCGAGGAAGAAGAGCGCGGTCACGTCCGAGATGTTCACGTCGAGGCCGCCGACGATCCAGCGGACGTTCGCGAACGTGACGGCGAAGACGGTCGCGAAGAGGAGCGCGTCGACGGCCGGCGTCCGGCGGCTCACGGGCGTCCGCCCGCCTGGCTCATGGAAATCGGCACACCTTCGCGGAGAGTTCTTGCAGACTCGTCACACTCCCGCGCGCACTTCGGCGCTATGGTCGAGGCGGGCATGGGGTGGCGGCGGTGGGGTGGCCCTCCACCCCACCCTGGGAGGGGGTACGCGCTCATACCAGGCCTCTCAGCAGGTCCGCCAGTCGCTCCGCTCCGGCCCGGCGCGAGATGCGGGCGCGCGTCTCTGGCGAGAGAGGCGTGCCGTTGAGATCGCCCGCGCGCCAGCGGGCCTCGAGAGCGGCGATCGCAGCCGCGAGACCGTCCACGTCATCCGGGGCGACGACGACTCCAGCCCCGGTCTCCCGCACGAGCGCGGCAGCCTCGCCGTCCGGCGGCACCGCAGCGACGACCGGCCGCTCGGCGGCCAGGTACTCGAACACCTTTCCCGAGAGCACGCCGCGCCCGCGCCCCCCTGCGTCGGGGATGAGCAGGAGTAGCGCTTCCGAGTCTCGCTGGAGCGCGAGCGCCTCCGCACGCGGAAGGTAGGGCACGAGCTCGAGCCGGTCGGCCAGGCCGAGGCGCTCGGCGAACAGACGGTCGGCTCTGCGGAAGTCGCCGATGAAGCGGGCGACGACGTCCGGGCTGGACACGACGAGCGCCTCGAGAAACGGCCGCGGGTCGCGCCTCCCGAAGAAGCTGCCCGTGTGCGTGATGCGGAAGCGCTCGCCCCGCCGGTAGGACAGGCCGGCGAAGTCCTCGAAGTCGGCGCCGTTCTCGATCACCTCTACCCGCCCGCGCGGCCGCAGCGCCGCCGTCTCCTCGGCGATCGCCCGCGAGACGCAGACGATCGCGTCCGCGCGGCGCGCGACGAGGCGCGCGAGCACGTGCTCGCCGCGGATCTCCCGGCGGCGGTGGGCGAAGGAGACGAGCGAGTCGCGGAGGTCGGCAACCCAGCGGGCGGCTGTGGCACGTCGGACGGCGGCGCCGACGAGGTGGACGGAGCCCGGGGGAGACGTCGTCAGAACAACGTCGATCGCGTGCCGGCGCACGAGGCCGATCGCAGCCGGCACCGCAGTCAGATCCCAGAGGACGCTCGCGTCCGGGGCGAGGAGCGCCCGGGCGGTGAGGCCCGCTCGCAGCGCGAGCCGGCGGAGCCCGTGCGCGGAGGCAAGCTCCTCCGCGGGGCGCCGCGCCCGCGGGCCCAGGTTACGGGCCCGGTGGACGGCGACGCCGGCGGGCGGGGCGAGCGACTCGTCCCGGTGAAGCCACTTCGGATCGTCCGGAGCGAGGACGTGAACCTCGAGCCCGAGCGCCGCAAGATGCCCGGCGAGCTTGAGTGGGCGCTGCACGCCCGGCCCGCCGGAAGGAGGCCAGTAGAGCGTGACGAGCAGCAGCTTCACCCGGGGAACGGTACTCGCAAGCCTCCGGAGACCTCGCCGGACTCAGGGGAGAAGGCTCGGTACCCACGCCGAGGCCAAAGGTAGGATTCGCCCGCGATGAGGCCCGACCGCTCGCCACGCCTCAATTGACCAGCGTCGTCTTCGTCAGCGGCCTCTACTCGTCCGGGACGACGCTCCTCTTCACGCTCTTCCGCCAGAGCGAAGGGTGCCTTCCCCTGTATGAGCCCTTGCACGAGAAGCTGGACACCTTCGTACGGCGCCAGCCGAAGGAGGTGTACGAGCACCACTTCTTCGTGGACGGCTACTTCAAGGAGTACCAGGGTTTCACCCGGATCCCGGAGCTCTTCACCTCCGATTGGGGACGGCGCGGCTTCCACCTGCCCGCCGAGGCGCTGGAGGACCGCCTCCACCGCTACCTGGCCTACCTGATCGGCACCGGGCTCGGACGCGAGCCGGTCGTCGCGCTCAAGGACTCCCGCTTCTCCTTTCGCCTCCCATGGCTCCGAGCCAACTTCCCCCAGGCGCGCATCGTCCACATCCACCGCGATCCGGACGCCCAGTGGCAGAGCATCGTCGGGCGCCTCCAGAGACATCTCGGCCGCGAGGACATCGGCCAGGCATCCCCTGCGTTCAGCGGCTTCGGCGTCGCCACCTGGTGCGACGATCTTGCGCCCACCTTCCCCGAGCTCGAGGAGTCCAGGTTCACGACCGGCCACGCGCGCTTCCGCGCCCTGTGGGAGCGAAGCAAGTCCGAGCAGGAGCGCCACGCCGACGTCACCGTCTCCCTCGCCGACCTCAAGGAGCGCTTCGAACCGACGTGCGCGCGGATCTCGGAAGCGATCGGCTTCGAGCTCGACGCGGAGCGGCTACGGCCGTTCGTCGTCACGGACGCGGACGCCCAGCCCGCGGCCACGCGCGTCAAGCGCCTGCGGCAGCCGGCGTGGCTGCGGCCGGCCCTCGCCTGGGCGGCGCTCCAGCGCCTCGTCCCCTGAGCCTCAGCGCGCCATGAGCGGCACGCGCCGGACCCGGTTCCGCAGGCGCCAGAGGCGCGAGTTCTCGATCGAGAGCAGGCGCGCCCGCGTCTCGCGGTAGACGGCGAGCAGGAACTGCTCGCGCCCCTCCGGCGTCGCGAGCTTCGCTCGCCACTCGTCCAGCTCGGCGACGCGCTCCTCGAGCGTCCACGCCCTCCGCTCGCCGTGCGGGAAACCGACGTAGGTCGGCCGGTCGCTGCTGACCGCGCGACAGTCCTTCTGGGCGAGGAACTGCCGGGCCATGTACGTGTCCGTGCCGATTCCCTCCGGCGTGGTGCGCCAGCCGTGGGGCAGGCGCCTGTAGTAGGCGATCGTGTGCGCCTGCGTGGAGAGCGGGAAGAAGCCCGCCGTCCTCAGGACGCGCGCCCGGTGCTCGGGCAAGGAGAGGTCGACCGGCCACGCCCGGA
>JBGPNP010000235.1:0-4877 GCA_041487575.1 Gaiellaceae bacterium
GGAGACCACCGGAGTCGAGGTCACGTTCGAGGGCTTCCGGGCCAGGGCGTACGAGCACGACCTCGCGAACCCACTCGCCGCTCTCGTCTCCGCCTGCCATGCGGAGATCCACGGCGCGCCGCCCGGCGCCAAGACGTCCACGGCCACGACCGACGCGCGCTACGTCGAGGGCCCGTGCTTCTGTTACGGGCCGAGGGCGGGGAACATCCACGGCATCGACGAGTGGGTCGACCTGGCGTCGGTGCGCGACACGGCGCTGGCCGTGGCCCTCGCGGCGATCCGCTGGGACCGCGGCGCGTGAGCTCTCCGCGAAAAATGCTGCGCATTTTCCACGGGGGGAGCTTGCCCCGTCGCTTCGCTCGGGAGGATGTTCGTAGGGAGGTTGGCCTATGAGCCTTGCTGCGCTGTCCCCGGGTTTCGCCTCCGCCCCGAGCCCAGCCCCCCACCCTGGGTGGGGACCCCGGGGTCCCCGGGACCCCAACAGCGGGGCCGTCGGCCCCGAGTCCACCCGCCACCCGCTCTCCAGCCTAGCGCGGAAAACCGCGCGAGACTCGCGCGACTCGTGCCGATTCGCGCGCGAGGTGCGACGACTCTCATGAGCGGCTCCTCGGAGCCTGCGACGCGCGGGATCCCTGAGGTCGCCCTCGCGGAGGCCCGCCGCGTGCACGCCGCGGCCGCGGCGGGGCTTGACCTCCTGCTCGCCGACCTCGAGGCCTGGGTCAACGTCGACACTCCGGGCGGGGACGCGAGCGCGCTCGATCGAGTCGCGGCGATGCTCGCGCACCGGGTCGAGGAGTACGGCCTCCATCCGGAGCTCGTCCCGGCCGGGGACGAGGGGCTCTACCTCCACGCCGTCCTCGAGGGCCCGGGCCGGGCGCGGATCGCGCTCCTCTGTCACCACGACACGGTCTTCCCGCCGGGCGCGGCGGCGGCGCGTCCCTTCGGTCGCGACGCCGCCCGCTGCTACGGTCCAGGCGTCGCTGACATGAAGGGCGGGATCGCCGTCGCGGCCCACGCCGCGCGCCTGCTCGCGCTCGGGCCGCGGCCGTTCGCCCGGCTCGAGCTCGTCTCCGCCCCCGACGAGGAGTCCCGCCCGGCCGAGCCGGCGACGGTCGGCCGGCTCGACGGCTTCGACGCCGTCCTCTGCATGGAGTGCGGCCGCCCGGCCGGGGAGGTCGTCTCTGCCCGCAAGGGCGCGCGCTGGTTTCGCCTGGACGCGCGTGGGCGCCCCGCGCACGCCGGGGTCGAGCCTGACATCGGGCGCAACGCCGCCGTCGCGATCGCCCGCGAGGCCGTCCGGCTTGCGGCGTTGCACAACGCGCGCGACGGGCTCACCTTCCAGGTCACCGGGATCGAAAGCGGCGAGGGCCTGAACACGGTTCCGAGCCGTGCCTGGCTCACCGGCGACCTTCGCGCGGTCACCTCGGCCGACCTCACCTGGGCCCTGGCCGAGGTGCGCAACTTCGAGCCGCACGACGAGATCGAGCTCGAGCTCGAGGACCTCGGCGGCCCGCCGCCGCTCGAGCGCACGCCGGCAGTCGCCGCGCTCGCCGCTACGGCGATCGCGCTCGGCGCCGGGCTCGGCCACCGCTTCGGGGAAGCGCTCACCGGCGGTGTCTCGGACGGCTCGTGGACGGCCCGGCGCGGGATTCCAACCCTTGACGGCCTAGGCCCCGTCGGCGGTCTCGACCACACCCCGGAGGAATACGTCGAGACCGAGACCTTCGCGACGCGGTGCGGCGTCGTCGCGGGGCTCGTCGCGGCGATCGACGCCGGGCTCCTCGACGGCTGGTGATCCACTAGGATGCCGACCCGTGATCGTCGAGCGCACGGAGCACCCGGGCTGGCTCTCGAACGCCTACCTCGTCGCCGACCGGCCCGGAGGGCACGGCGTTCTCGTCGACGGGAACGGGCTGGCCGATCCGCTCCTCGACCGGATCGAGCGAGACCGCATCGCGATCACGCACGTCCTCCTCACGCACCACCACGGCGACCACGTCGTGGACGCCGCCAACTTCCGCGAGCGCTTCGGCGTCCCCGTGCTCGCCCACGAGCTGACCGCCCGCGAGCTCCCGGGCCAGGTAAGCGAGACTCTCGCCGACGGAGACGTCGTCCGCTCCGGCGAGCTCGAGATCCAGGCGATCCACACGCCGGGTCACTCGGCCGGCCACACCGCCTTCCTCGTCGACGGGACCGACTGCTTCACCGCCGACCTCCTCTTCAGGGGATCGGTCGGCGGGACGAGCGGGACCGGGGGGAGCTACGAGGACCTCCGGCGCTCGATCATGGAGCGCGTCATGGCGCTCCCGCCCGAGACGCGCGTCCATCCCGGCCACCGCGAAGCTACGACCGTCGGCGCCGAGTGGGAGTCGAACCCGTTCATCCGCGTCTGGCGCGGCGCCGACCCGGAGGGAACGGAGCGCTGCCGCGCCGGCGGCCGCCACGCCACGCTCGTTGTCTGGGCGCAGGACTACGACGGCGGCCACAAGGCCTGGGTGCGCTTCGACTCCGGCGAGGACGCGATCGTCGGCGGCTCCCGCGTCGAGCGCCTTACGTGAAGCGCTGAGTCTCGGCGCCGCGGGCGCGCTTGTCGAGCAGCCAGCGGGTGAGATCCTCGGCGGGCACGGGCCGGCTGAGGAAGAAGCCCTGCGCGACGTCGCAGCCGTACGCCACGAGGTCCTGCCAGATCGCGGCGCTCTCGACGCCCTCCGCCACCACTTCGAGCCCGAGGTTCCGCCCCAGGTCGATCGTCGACCGGACGATGACCGCGTCGTTCTCGTCCGCGTGCATGTTCATGACGAACGACTTGTCGATCTTGATCTCTCCCACGGGGAGCCGCCGGAGGTAGCCCAGGGAGGAGTATCCGGTGCCGAAGTCGTCGATCGAGAGCCGGACGCCCATCTCCGAGAGGCGGGTCAGCACGAGCCGGGCTCGGAAGGGATCGGCCATGATCGTCGACTCGGTGATCTCGAGCTCGAGCCGGTCGGGGCTGACCTCCCACTTGGCGAGGAGGCGGCCGACGTCGTCCGGGAACTGCATGTCGAGGAGGTTCCGCATCGCCACGTTGACGGCGACGCGCAGGTCGAGCCCTTCGAGCTGCCAGAGGCTCGCCTGGCGTAGCGCCTCGTCGAGCACGTGGAACGTGAGCGGCCGGATGAGGCCGGTGTGCTGGGCGAGCGGGATGAACTCGTCGGGCAGCAGGAGCCCGCGCTGCGGGTGCCGCCAGCGGACGAGCGCCTCGGCGCCCACGATCTCGCCGCTCGAGAGCTGCGCCTTCGGCTGGAAGTAGAGGACGAGCTCGCGCGCCTCGATCGCCCGGCGGAGCTGGCCGACGAGCACGAGGCGGCTCGGGTCGTACTCGTCATGCCGAGGGTCGTAGAGCTCGAAGTCGGAGTTCGCGCTCTTCGCGACGTACATGGCGATGTCGGCTCGCTGGATGAGCGTGTCGGCGTCCGCCGCGTCCGCGGGGAAGATCGCGGCGCCGACGCTCGCCTCGACGACGAGCGGCAGGTCCTCGAGGACGAAGGGCTCGCGCAGCGCTTCCGCGATCCGCTCGGCCACGTCGACGACGGCGGGCACGCCCGCCACGCGCGGGAGGAGGACGCCGAACTCGTCGCCGCCGAGGCGCGCGATCGTGTCGCTCTCACGGAGGGCGCCCTCAAGCCGAGCTCCGAGCTCCCGGAGGAGCAGGTCGCCGGAGTGGTGGCCGAGCGTGTCGTTGACCTCCTTGAAGCGATCGAGATCCATGAGGATGACCGCGACGCTTTCGCCCTCGCGCTCCGCTGCCCGGATCGCCTGCTGGATGCGGTCGCGGAAGAGCGTCCGGTTGGGCATGGCGGTGAGCGGATCATGGAGGGCCTGGAACTCGTTCTCCTCCGCCTGCCGGCGAAGCCTGGTCGAGGCGTCGGCGACGAGCTTGAAGATCATGAGGTAGAGGAGCCCGAGCCCCGCGAGGAGGAGTAGGTAGACGGTTCTCGTGTCGCGCGCGATCGTGGCCGCGATCGGCGCGTAGGGGAGGTAGACCTCGAGTGCCCCGCTCGGCCACGGCGCCTGCGGGAACTGGAGCGGCACGTAGACGTCGAGGAGCTTGCCGGCGCCTTCGGCGTTTGGGTTCACCGGGCCGCGGGGGTCGGCGAGGTAAGAGATCTCGCTCCCGATCGTGCCGCCGAGGGCCTTCCGCAGCTCGTTCGTGCTGGGGAAGGTCAGCCCCATGACGCTGTGGTCATGCGAGTAGACGATCGTGCCGCGGCGGTTCCAGACCCTGACGCCCTCGATGTCGGAGTCTTTGATGCCCGAGCGGAGTGACCGATCTAGGCCGGCCATTTTCGCGGCGCTGAGGCCGTCGACGAGGTCGGCCTGCGTGAGCTCGGGTTGAACGCCGAGCTCGGCGATGAGGATGGCGGCCCGCCGCGCGTCGGAGACGGCGTGCTCGTGGATCTGGCTGTGGAGGAACTTCGCGAGGACGAGCCCGAGCGCGAGCACGGCCGCGAGGCTCAGGAGGGCGAACTTGCCCAGTAGACCGAGCCTGGGAAGCGTTGGTCTCTTCGACAAGAGTCTCCTCATACGGCCACAGTGCGAGAAGTCTCAGCATCGGCGAGGGCCGCTTCAGGTCGCATCCCCCGATCGGGTGGAGGAGCCTAGAATCCAGGCTCGTGGACCTCGGTCTCCAGGGTAGGCGGGCGGCCGTCACGGCCGCCTCGCGCGGGCTCGGCTTCGCCGTCGCCGAGGCGCTCGCAGCCGAGGGCGCGCGCGTCGCGATCTGCGGCCGCGACGAGGGGCGCATCGCGGCGGCCGCAGCCCGTATCGGCCCGAACGCCGTCCCGCTCGTCGCCGACGTCTCGACGCCGGAGGGAGCGGCGGGCTTCGTCGCCGCCGCA
>JBGPNP010000236.1:0-4876 GCA_041487575.1 Gaiellaceae bacterium
ATGCTCGCCCTCGAGCTCGTCGAGGACCGCGGAACGAAGGCACCCGCTGCGGCGCTCACCTCCGCGACCGTGTCGGCTGCGCGCGAGCGCGGGCTCGTTCTCCTCTCCTGCGGCCTCTACTCGAACGTCGTCCGGATCCTCGTTCCGATCGTCATAGGGGACGAGGACTTGGAGCGCGGGCTGGAGATCCTGGAGGAAGCGCTTGTCGACGCGAGCGGAAGAGCTCGTTAGCGACCGCGAGGCCGCCGCGGGCCCGGCTCCCGCGGACATCCGCCTCGAGTCGCGCCGGCGATGACCTATCCGCGCAAGATGCTCTGCATTTTCCGCGGGGGGATCTTGTCCCTTCGCTTCGCTCGAGAGGATGAAAAGGGAAAGGTTGGCCGATGACCGTCTTGGTGGAGCGCGACGAGCTGATCGCCGTCGTCCGGCTCAACCGGCCGGAGCGGATGAACGCGCTCTCGAACCAGCTCCTGGCCGAGCTCGTGGGCGTCCTCGAGGCGCTCGACTCGGACGAGGCGATCCGCGCGATCGTCCTGACCGGAGACGAGCGCGCCTTCGCGGCCGGGGCGGACATCGAGGAGCTGCGCGCCACGAAGCCGCTCGACCTCTACTTCGGCGCGCGGCTCGAGCGCTGGGAGGCGATCCGGAAGATCCGGACGCCGATCGTCGCGGCGGTGTCGGGCTACTGCCTCGGCGGCGGCTGCGAGCTCGCCATGGCCTGCGATCTGATCGTCGCGTCGGAGACGGCCCAGTTCGGCCAGCCGGAGGTGAACCTCGGCCTCATCCCCGGCGCCGGCGGCACGCAGCGGCTCCCCCGCGCGATCGGGAAGGCGAAGGCGATGGACGTGATCCTCACCGGCCGCTTCCTCGACGCGCGCGAGGCCGAGCAGGCGGGGCTCGTGGCGCGCGTCGCGCCGAAGGAGGCCTGGCTCGAGGAGGCGAAGCGGGCCGCCCGGCAGATCGCCGAGAAGGGTCCGGTCGCCGTCCGGCTGGCGAAGGAAGCCGTCAACCGCGCGTTCGACACGACGCTCGAGGTCGGGCTCGACCTCGAGCGGAAGGCGTTCAACGTCGTGCTCTCCACCGAGGACGCGCGGGAGGGCCTGGCGGCGTTCCTCGAGAAGCGCAAGCCGGAGTTCAAGGGTCGGTAGAGGGCGGCGGCGCATGTGCGCCGTCTTGCACTTGACGGGTCCCGACGTGTGTTCTACAAGGGGGCTTCAGCGAGACTAGGAAGGGGTGCCGTCCCATGGCGACGCAGCGGTCCAACTTCACGCGCAGACAGTTCCTCGCCGGTGCCGGCGGCGCCGGCGCAGCCGGCCTCGCAGCCGGCGGCCTCGGCGGCTTCTTCGGTGGCCGCGCGTCGAAGAGCGGGGGAGGTGGCAAGGGCGGCGGCGGAGGAGGCGGCGAGATCACAATCGGCGCCGGGGTCCCGGTCACCGGGGATTTCGCCGCGGATGGGCAGGAGATGCTCCGCGGCCTGCAGCTCGGCGCCGACGAGATCAACGCGAACGGCGGCCTCGGCGGCAGCCAGCTCAAGCTCTCCGTGCTCGACACGAAGGTCCAGCAGGCGGACGTGATGGCGAGCGACATGCGCAAGTTCGTCTCGGACAAGGTCGCCGCCATCTTCGCCCCGTTCACGACCTACCAGTCGTCCGAGTTCGACGTCGTGGCGCAGGCTGGCATGCCGATGTTCCACGTGAACACGTACCAGGGGAACCTCGACTACGTGAAGCAGAAGGGCTACACGAACATCTACGAGGGCTGCCCCTCGCAGATCTGGTACGGCCCCGGGTTCGTCACCCTCGTGAACGACGTGATCGCGTCCGGCGCGTGGACGCCGGCCTCGAAGACGACGGCCATCGTGACGAGCAACGATCCCTACAGCCTCACGATCGCGCAGGAGTTCCAGAAGGGGATGGAGGCCGAGGGGTGGAAGACGCTCGTCTTCGAGAAGTTCACCATCCCCCAGGCGGACTGGGGTCCCGTGCTCCTGAAGATCCGGAAGGACCCGCCCGGGATCATCTTCTTCAGTGACTATACGCCGAGCGACGAAGCGTCCTTCATGAAGCAGTGGCAGCAGGCGCCCACGAAGTCCCTCGTCTACCAGCAGTACGCGCCCTCCGTCCCCGAGTACCTCCAGCTCGCGGGCAAGGCCGGGGACGGCGTCATCTGGTCGACGGTGATCGGGGGCATCTTCGACGACGAGATCGGCCAGAAGTTCGTCGCCGCGTACAAGCAGAAGTTCAACCAGCAGCCGGGGCTCTCGAACGCCGGCGCTCAGTACGACCTGATCCGGCTCTGGGCGCAGGCCGCGGCGATGGCCGGCGACCCGTACGACTTCGTTCAGGTGAACAAGAACCTCCAGAGCATGGTCTTCCGAGGCGTCAGCGGCGCGTTCAAGTTCCAGCCGGGCGAGCTCGCCCCGTACCCGTACCCGGAGAAGATCCCCGATCCGTCGATCGGCATGCCGCACCTGACCTTCCAGATCCAGAGCGGAAAGCAGGTGCTGATCTCGCCGGCGCCGTACGCGAAGGGCGAGTTCCAGTTGCCCGCCTGGCTCCAGAGCTAGGGGCGCCTGGGACGTGGCGCTCGGCGTCCTCGCGCCGGCCGAGCTCGAGGTCAAGCAGGTCTCGAAGAGCTACGGCGGCCTCCGCGCCGTCGCGGACGTCTCGTTCGGCGTCCGCGGCGGCGAGGTGCTCGGGATCGCAGGCCCGAACGGCGCGGGGAAGACGACGCTCTTCGACGTCGTCACCGGGCTCACGCGCGCGAGCGGCGGCGACGTCCTGCTCGACGGCGCCTCGATCCTGGCGAAGAGCGTCCACGGCCGCTGCCACCTGGGACTCTCGAGGACGTTCCAGCAGCCGACCGTGGCCGGCTCGCTGACCGTCTACGAGAACGTCCTCCTCGGCGCGAGCTTCGGCCGTCCGCGAGAGCACTGGCAGGGGCTCGACGACGGGCTCGAGCCGCACGTCGAGCTCCTCCTCGAGCTCACCGGGCTCGCGGAGAAGGCCGGTTCCGAGGCCGCGCTCCTCGGCGTCTTCGACAAGAAGCGCCTCATGCTTGCCTCCGCCCTCGCCACCGGCCCGCGCGTCCTTCTCCTCGACGAGCCCTTCGGAGGCCTGAACCCGCAGGAGATCGAGTCGACGCTCGAGCTGATCGCGCGGATCGGGGGCCTGGGCGTCGCGATCGTCTGCATCGAGCACGTCATGCGCGCGCTCGTCCGCCTCGCCGGACGGGTCGTCGTCATGCACCACGGCACGATCCTCTTCGACGGCACCCCCGAGCAGATGCTCGCGGACGAGAGCGTGATCGCCGTCTACCTCGGCCAGCGGCCGGGAGCCGGGCGCGGGAAGGCGGCGGAGTGACCGAGCCGGTGCTGGACGTCCGCGGCCTCTTCGCCGGCTACGGCGAGACGACCGTGATCCGCGGCGTCGATCTCCAGGTGAACGCCGACGAGACCGTCGTCCTCATCGGCCCGAACGGCCACGGGAAGACGACGCTCCTGCGCACGATCAGCGGCCTGATCCAGCCCTCCGCGGGGGAAATCCGGCTCGACGGCGCGCGGATCGACCGGCTTCGCGCCGAGGAGCTCGGCGGGCTCGGGCTCGTCCACATCCCGCAGGGAGACCACCTCTTCTCCGATCTGACGGTGGAGGAGAACCTGCTCATGGGCGCCTTCCCGCGCGGCCCCTGGCGGCAGCGGCGCGAGTCGCTCGCGCGGGCCTACGAGATCTTTCCGCAGCTTCGCGAGCGGAGGAGCCAGCGGGCCCGCACCCTCTCGGGCGGCGAGCGGCGGCAGGTCGCGCTCGCGAGGGGGCTGATGCGGGAGGCGCGCCTCCTCCTCGTCGACGAGCCCTCCCTCGGGCTCGCGCCGGTCCTCATCGAGGCCGTCTACGCGGCCGTCCACCGCGTCGCCGAGGCGGGCACGACCATCCTCCTCGTCGAGGAGAACTTCAACTACATCGGCGAGATCGCCGACCGCGTCTGCGTGCTCGAGATGGGCCGGATCGTCCGCTCCGGCTCGCTCGACGAGCTCCTCGCGGACCGGACGATCGCCGAGTCCTACCTGGGGGTCCTCTAGGGCATGGCCGACTTCGTCGCCATCCTGACCCACGCGGTCGTCCTCGGCTCGATCTACGGGCTCGTCGCGATCGGGATGACGCTCATCTACGGGATCCTCCGCGTCCTCGACATGTCCCAGGGCTCGATGGTGATGGCGGGGAGCTTCGTCGGCTGGGCGATCCTCTCGAGCGCCGGCTGGAATCCGGTGGTCGGCCTCGTCGCCGCCTTCGTGCTCACGTTCGCCCTCGGGGCGGTCACCCAGCTCATCTCCGTCCAGCCTCTCCTCGGCAGGCGCGGATTCGACTTCGAGATGATCACGTTCATCACGACGTTCGCCGTCGCGATCGTGATCCAGAACGTCGCGCTCGAGGTCTTCGGGCCGAGGCAGAAGGGCGTGCCGCCCGTCTTCAAGGGGACGGTCGAGGTCTACAGCGGCGTCTTCCTTCCGTATCAGTCGATCGCCATGGCGCTCGTCTCGGTCGGGCTCATGGGGCTTCTCGGCGTGTTCCTGGCCCGGTCCCGGTGGGGGATGGCGATCAGATCGGTCGCCCAGGACCTGGAGGCGGCGCGGCTCATGGCAGTCCCGGTCAAGCGGATGTTCCCGCTCGTCATGGGCCTGGCCTCTGCGCTCGCGGGCGTCGGCGGCGTCTTCCTCGCCGGGCTCTACTTCGCCTCGCCGACGGCGGGCGAGCTCCCGCTTCTCTACGCGCTCATCGTCGTCATCTTCGGGGGCCTCGGGAGCCTGCCGGGGACGATCTACGCCGCGTACACGATCGGCCTCATCCAGTCGACCGTCGAGGTGCTGATCGGGTCCACC
>JBGPNP010000237.1:0-4873 GCA_041487575.1 Gaiellaceae bacterium
CGCCGTCTCCTCGACGAGGTGGGCGCGGCCGAGCCCGTCGATTTCTTCCTGGGCTGCGGCGAGGAGGCGGTCGGCGACCGCTATCAGCGGGGGGGCGGCAACCTGGCCAAGGCGATGGGCGAGCTGGCCGGCGTCCGCGGGGCCGGAGGCGCTGCGGCAGCCGGCCTGCTCGGCCATCGCCTTCGCGAGGTTGCCGCCGCCGCGCTGGTAGCGGTCGCCGACCGCCTCCTCGCCGCAGCCGAGCGCGTACGGGAGGTCCTCGGGCGGGAAGCCCGTCTGCCGGAGCAGGTGCTCGAGCGCGAGAGCGCCGGTCGTCTTGCAGGCGAGGTTCTCGAGCAGGATGCTCGCGGCCAGGCTCTCGTCGAGGTCGTGGGCGCCGGCCATCGCGCCGACCGGCGCGCCCTGCGCGTAGATCGGCAGGGAGCCGTTCTCGGCGGGCGCGCCGAGCCGAAAGAGGTCGAAGGCGTCCGCCTCGGCCATGCGCCGGTAGAGCTCGTCCTGCGCGACGATCTTGCCGAAGGGCCCATCGCGCCTCGCCTCGACTCGGTGGCCCCACCACGGGCGCTCGAGCTCCCAGAGGACCTCGGGCGGCAGGTTGCCGACGAACACCTGGTTGGGCGCGTAGGCGAGGGCGTCCTCGTAGGGGCGGAGCGCGCCGGTGAGCTGCGCGAGGAGGCCGCCGTCGGCAGCGAGCTCGCGCGCCGGCTTCGACCCGTGGCGGACGAGGTCCGGGGCATGCGCCAGGATGAGCGAGCAGCCGTGGATCGCAGCGCCCGTCATGCGATATTTCGGCGCACTCTCGCGACGAACTCGGCACGGTCCGTGACAGACACGCGTGGATTTCCTCGATACGATCGCAGTCGGGTGGTGGGTTGGGGTGCCCCACCTGAAAGCCGCAAATTGCGGGTCATTCCACGTCCCAGACGGTCAGCGGCTCCACCTCGGCCTGGAGCATCTCGAGCCCGCGCTCGACGATCCGCCGCCGCTCGGCCTCGTCGAGCCCGAAGGGGTGGGTGATCGCGGGACCGCGCAGCGTCCGGTTGACGCCGACCATCGTCGCGATCGTCGGCAGCGCGGTCACATAGACGGTCGCGATGCCGACCCGCTCGATCTCCTTCGCCAGCGCTGCCCCGCAGCGCGTGCCGGTCCCTCAGGTGCCGGAGAGCAGGACGGCCTCGACCCCGGCCTCCTTCAGGTCGCGTGCGATCTCCTGCCCGAAACGGGCCGACACCGCGGCCGGCGTGCCGTTTCCCGTCGTCGTATAGAAAGCGTCGTGGAGCCGGCCGATGCGGCCTTCCCCGACGAGCTCCGACACGGTGTCGAGCGGCACGAGCCGGTTCGGATCCTCGTTCGCGAGCGCGACGTCGAAGCCGCCGTGGACGCACTCCCACTCGTCGGGCGCGAGCGTCGCCCTGCCCGCGAGCGAGTAGCGCAGCCAGCCTCGCGCCCGAATCGTCGGCAGCCGGTCGGGGTTCCCCTGCGGGACGCATCCCGCCTCCGTGACCAGGGCGAGGAGCGCGTGCGAGAGATCCGGCACCGGCGCGGGCGGCTCGACCCGGTCGAAGCCGGACGAGACCTCAGTCCGCGTCTCGCCGGAGAGCTTCGCGAGCAGAAGATCGATCGCACGCTCGGCTCCGAGCCGGCCCGTGCGGTAGTTGCGGCGAACGCCGCGCGGCAGGTAGCCCTCTTCCTCGGGCGGCCCGAGCTCGCGCCCTGAGGCGAGCGCACCCGCCAGCGCCGCCATGCGCGGGAGCGCCTCTCGCATCCCGGCCACGTTCACCGCGGTCGGGACGACGTATGCCTTCCCGGCAGCCGCAACGCCGGGGTTCTCCTCGTGCATGGCGGCGACCGCCGGAGTCCCGCGCTCGGCCACCGCAGCCGCCAGCCGCGCGCACGCATACCCATATCGGCCCGACCCGAAGGCCGGCCCGGCGACGAGGATCCCCGCCTCCTCAGCCTCGAAGAGCTCGAGCAGGCGCGCGACGGCCTCCGCCTCGTGCTCGGCGAAGTAGTCGTCGCCGCAGGTGATCGTCGCGGCGATCTCGATGCCCTCGAGCGCCGCCTGGAGCCCGCGGCCCGGGCCGACCGCGCCCGCGAGGCGCGACGGCGGCGTCCTGGCCGCCTCCTCGCTGCCGAGGCCGGCGAAAAACTGGTTCACGTAGTGGACTGCCTTCACCATGTCCTCGCAGCGAGATCGAGCTGACCCATCTGATTGGTCGCACCCAGGTAGTCCTGCGTCTTGATCGGTCCCGCCTCGCGCGCCCGAGTGCCGTCGAGCAGAAGCTCGCCGCCGAGGACGCGCTCCGGCGCCCACGCCGGGACCGAGTCCTCGGAGTTCCCCACCGAGACGATGCAGTCGGCCTCGGGCACCCAGTCGACGAGGCCCGTCTCGGTCGAGGTCGGGTCGGCCTGCTCGGACACGATCACGGCTGTCCGGACCCCTGCGCGCTCGCAGGCTCGGCAGGTGAGCATCGTGTCGGTGTGGGAGTTCCCGCCCGCGTCGGTCGTGATGATCGCGCCGTCCGCGCCGAGCTGGCGCGCGAGACGCGCCGCCGCCTCGGCGGCACCCTGCTTGTCGGCGGCAGTCTGCTCGTAGCCGCGCATGAGCACGAGCCCCGCGAAGTTGAGCCGCTTTCCGTGCTCTCTGTAGAGCGCGCGCACGAGTGCGCTCCCCTGGTTGAAGATGGTCGGGTTCCGCATGGAGGCCCAGTGGTACTCGCCGCAGGTGACCGCGCCGTCGAGGAGCTCGGCCGGGTCGAAGGCCCGAGGCAGCCCGGCCATGCCGGCAGGGGCGCCGTAGACGTACTGGATGTAGAGCTGCCCGAGGTCGGAGAGCTGGACGAGGGCCGCGATCGAGGGCAGGCCGGGGGTCGGCCGCCCGAGCTCGAAGCGCTCGACCTCGGCCGGCTCGGCCTCGAGCGTCGGTTCAGCGAGGAGCTGCGCAACCGCGAGCGTCACGCGCCGTACCGCCTGGTCGATTGCGACGTGGCCCGCCCCTGCGACCGGCTTGAAGGTGAGGACAACGTTGGCCATCGCCCCAAACGGCGTCACCTCGGCGCCCGGGCCCGCGAGGTCGATGATCCCCTCCTGCTCGTGGAGCGGCCGCTCCTCGCCCGGGAAGTCCAGGCAGGAGACGACCGCGACGCCGGCGAGCCGGTTCGTCCGGCCGAGGCCGGCGCGGCCCTCGGTGGGGAAGGCCGGCCGCCCGTCGGGGCGGATGCGCGGCTCGACCGCGTCGAGAACGTGCGTGATCCTGATCGGCTCTCCGGGCCGGGCGACGTCGACGTCGACGCCCGCGAGCGCCGGCTCGGCCGCGGCGAGCGCCTGGACGCGCGCCGCGTCGACACGCAGCAGCTCGGCCGGGAAGCTCGCGAGCTCCCACGCCATTAGTGCACCGTCCAGCTCACCGTACTCACCGGACGGCGCACTAGGCCGCCCTCCTGAATCCGAGACACGCCGACGCCTCGTCGCCGGCGACCACGCAGCGACCTCCGACCTCGTGGAGGCGCTCCTCCGGGAGCCGGAACGAGGGCCCGGAGACCGACACGGCCGCGACGCAGGCGCCGAGGCCGTCGAAGACCGGCGCAGCCACGGCGTGGAGTCCGATCTCGAGCTCCTCGACGGCCAGCGCGTACCCGCGCGCGCGAACGCGCTCGATGTCCTCCTGAAGGTCAGCGGGATCCGTGATCGTCCACTCGGTCAGCTCCGGCAGCTCCCGCGGCAGGCCGCCGTCGCCGAAGGCGAGGAGCACCTTCCCGTTCGCGGTGCAGTGGAGGGGCAGGGAACGGCCCGTCCAGTCGCGCACGCCGACGAGGTGCCCCGTCCCGACCTGGTGGACGTTGAGCGCGAGCTCGCCGTGCCGGACGGCCAGGTTGACGGCCTCGCCCGTCTGCTCGGCGAGCCGCGCGAGCGGCTCGCGCACGAGCTGTGTGAGCGCAAGCCCCCGGATCGCGAGGCCGCCCAGGCGGGCGAGCTCCGGGCCGGGCGAGAAGCGATCGCCGACGCGACGGACGAGCCCGCGCCCCACAAGCGTCGCCAGGAGACGCGAGACGGTGCTCTTGTGGAGCCCGAGCTCCCCCGCGAGCTCGCTCACGCCAAGCTCGGGCCTCGAGTCGTCAAAGGCCGCGAGGATTGCGAGTGCCCGATCCGCCGACTGCACTGTTGCAAGTATTGCAACAGTGCCGCGCTATGTGCAACTCGCTTAAGCGTGCACTCTCGTCGAGCCGGAGGTATAGCCGGCCTTCGAGGCGACCGCTGTGTATGTCCCCGGGGCGACGCGCGCCGACGCCTTCCCCTTCGCGTTCGTCGTCACCGCTTTCGAGCCGATCTTCACCTTGGCGCCGGCGACCGGGTCGCCGGCGTCGGTGACGGTGCACGTGACGCCGCCGGCGCACGCGATCGTCAGGCCGGGCAGCACCTGCGTGTGCCAGTAGGCGAGCGAGCCCGGCGTCGAGACCGACACGAAGAGATCGAGCCACCCTCGCGAGCCCTCGCCGGCGATCTTCCAGACCGTGTCCGTGCCGCCGGGCGGCTTGACGCCGACGACGCCGCCGAACTTCGTCGCGGACCGGTTCGAGCGGGCGGCGTAGATCGCGTTGCCGGATCCCACCCACATGACCCAGAGGCGGCCGTCAGGCCCGGCGGCGATGCCCACGTGCCGGACGCCGCCTTTCCAGAGCTTTCTCGCCTTGCCCGAGGCGTGGTCGAAGAGCATGAGACTGTTCCAAACCGGGTAGCCCGCGCCGTAGGCGACGTAGACCCCGGACGCCCCGATGCGCCCGGTAATGGCGAGCCTCGCGTCGAGGGAGACCGCCGACCTGCGATCAGCGCTTCCCGAGCCGGGCACGTACTTCACCGGGCCGGCGCCGGGAAG
>JBGPNP010000238.1:0-4869 GCA_041487575.1 Gaiellaceae bacterium
CCAACGGCTGCCGGTGCCGAGAGCGCGCGACGAGATCGCCCGGCTCGGGGAGACACTGAACGAGATGCTCGCGCGCCTCGAGCTCGCGCTCGAGCGCGAGCGGAGCTTCGTCTCCGACGCGAGCCACGAGCTGCGCTCACCGCTCGCGCTGCTCAAGACCGAGATCGAGCTCGCGCTCGACCAGCCGCGCACGGCCGAGGAGCTTCGGTCGGCGCTCCGCTCCGCGGGGGAGGAGACCGATCGCCTCGTGCAGCTGGCCGAGGACCTCCTGCTCCTGGCACGGGCCGACAAGGGCGCGCTCCCGATCCGGGCGGCCCCGATCGCCGTCCGAGATCTCTTCGCCGACCTCGCCGCGCGTTTCGGTCGCCGCGTGGCCGACGCGGGCCGGCGCATCGAGTCGAGCGCGCCCGCGAGCTGCTCGATCGTCGGAGACCGGCTCCGCCTCGAGCAGGGCCTGGCGAATCTGGTCGACAACGCGCTTCGGCAGGGAGCGGGCACGATCGAGCTGGTCGCGCTCGAGCGAGAAGCCGAGGTCGAGCTGCACGTGACCGACCGGGGAGCCGGCTTTCCCGCAGCCTTCCTCGCGCAGGCGTTCGATCGCTTCAGCCGCGCCGATGAGGCACGTGGCCGGGGCGGCGCCGGGCTCGGCCTTGCGATCGTCGCCGCGATCGCCAAAGCGCACGGGGGCGCCGCTCACGCGGCGAACCGGCCCGAAGGCGGGGCGGACGTGTGGTTCACCGTGCCCCGGCACGCCGCTTGAACGGCCTTGGGGCGAGCCCAGTCGCTCGAGCTTTCGGCCGCTGTCAGGCGCCGCGTCCGTCGTGCGCGGGCGTCGCGGCGAGACGGAGGTTCATGCCCGCGAGCGGCACGCCCGTCGCTCTCGCCGTCGCGGTCGTGATGGAGCGGAGGTCCTCGGGCTCGAGGTTGTGGATGTCCGTCTTTCCCGTGCACCGCGGCATGATCGAGGCCTCAGTGGACAGGGCCTTGAGGAAGAGCTCGGCCCGCTCCATGCGCTCCTCCGGCTCGACATTCCCGTAGAAGGCGACGCGGCCGTCCTCGACCGAGCCGCCGGCGGCGAGGGCGATCGAGACGCCGACGACGACGGCATTCGCGCCCAGGGCGACGAGCTTCGCGGCGTCGGTGCCCGAGCGGACGCCGCCGAAGTAGACAAGCGCGATGTCCTCCTCGCGGTTCAGCTCCCGGAGGATGCGGATCGCGTCGCGCATGACGGTGAGGTCCGGCGCGCCGGCGAGCTCGGGCCAGGCCCCGGCGACACGCGGGTTGCCCTCGAGGAGGAGCAGGTCTAGGCCCTGCTCGAGCGCGAAGGGGATCGCCTCCGGGAGCTCGGCGCTCGACACCGCGAGACCGCGCAGCTGATCCGCCTGCGCCCGCTCCACGATCACCGGCCGAAATCCTTCCGGGAAGGCGAGCACGACTGCGGCCGCGGCCGGATCCGGCTCGTCCTCTCCGGCGACGGCGACCTGGAGCCACGGCACGCCCATGAGCGGGCGGCGGCCGAGGTACGCGAGCCCCTGGGCGGCGAGCCCGTGCGCGACCGCCGCGCGGACCTCGTCGGCCTCCTCGTCGACGCCGGTGGCGAGGAACGGCGACCCGAGCTCGAGCCCGACGCCGATCTCCGTGCGCAGGTTGCAGGCGTCCCGGTAGGGGTCGATGACGAGCCGCGAGAGGTTCGCCGGCAGGAAGACGATGTCGTCGAGCGTCGCCGGCGCCTCCGGCTTGAAGTGGTTGTTGACGGTCAGCCGCTTCGCAAAGATCGCGCGCTGCTTCGTGCCGTCCTTCGGCATCGTCCGCGCCATCACGAAGATGTCCTCCCGCGTGCGCACGCTGTAGTCGGAAGAGCCGGTCTCCGCGTCGCAGCGATAGCAGCGGGCCGCCTCGCGCTTCGCCGCCTCGTCGTCGTAGGTGGACTCGATCTCCGGGAACTCGATCGGCTTCTCGCCGAGCCCGTGGAAGGCCTGGTCCTCTCGCGGGAGGGCCTCCCAGAGCGCGTCCTGCGCGACGGGCACGCGCCGCGTCTTGTACGGCGTGCGGTACGGGAGGGGTTCATCGACGCCCTCGAGGAACTGCTTCACGTAGTAGGCGGCCCGGTGACCGTGGTACATGGCCTGGACGATTGTCGAAGGCCCGAAGGCGGCGTCGCCGGCGGCGAAGACCTTGGGATCGTCCGTCCGCATCCGCTCCCAGGCGGTCCGGGTCTTGTCGCCCTCCATGAGGCCGCGCTCGGCCAGGTGCGCGGACTCGGCCTTCTGGCCGGTGGCGAGAATGACGAGGCCGCACTCAGCCTCGTGCTCGCTCCCCGGCACGGTCACCGGGCGGCGGCGGCCGTCGGCCCCCGGCTCGCCCAGCTCCGTGCGGACACAGCGGAGCCCGACGCCGGCCCCGTTCGGGACGACCTCGACGGGGAGCGTGTTGTAGACGAACTCGACGCCCTCCTCGATCGCGCCATGGAGCTCGTCCTTGCGCGCCGGGATCTCCTCCGGCCCGCGGCGGTAGAGCACCTTGACCTCCTCGCAGCCGGGGAGGCGCAGTGCCGCACGGCAGGCGTCCATGGCGACGTCGCCCGCGCCGACGACGACGACCTTCTCCGGTAGCTCCGGCCGCTCGCCGCCGTTGATCCGGCGGAGGAAGGTGACGCCGTCGACGACGCGCGGGTCGCCGTTCACGCCGGGGATGTCCATGCCCTTGCCCCACCAGGCGCCGATCGTGAGGAGGACGGCGTCGTGGCGCTCCTTCAGCTCGTCGAGCGTGACGTCGCGGCCGAGGGCGGTGCTCAGGTGGACCTCGATCCCGGGGCAGCGGGCGAGCATCCGGTCGATGTCCTCGTGGAAGACCTCGGGCGGGCAGCGGAAGGCGGGGATGCCCCACGTCATGTAGCCGCCGAGCATCTCGGTCAGCTCGTAAACGTGGACCGCGTAGCCGGCCTCGGCGAGGTCCTGCGCGGCGGTGAGCCCGGCGGGGCCTCCGCCGACGACGCCGACCGTGGCCGTCTTCGTCACGGGGACGGGCGGCAGGCGGTGGTCCTTGCCGAGCTTGTCCATGACGTAGCGCTTGAGGTTTCGGAGTGCGATCGGTGTGTCCGAGTCGGCCCGGCGGCAGGCGGGCTCGCAGGGCGCATCGCAGACCCGTCCGCAGACCGAGCTGAACGGGTTCGTGGCCGTGATCGCCTCGAAGGCCTCCTCGATCTTCCCCTCCCAGATGTAGGCGATGTACGAGGGCGCGTCCGTCCCGACCGGACAGGCGACCTGGCAGGGGGCCGGGACGAAGTGGATGTCGCCGACGTCGTCCTTGGGTGCGAGCTCCGGCGGAACCGGAGGGGTCGCGACGCGGTCGATGTCGTAGACCTCGTCCGGCATCTCAGACCGCGAGAGGGAGGAGCCGGCGCGCCTGCTCTTGGTACTCGGGGGCGTACTCGAGGCGCGTGATCGCGGCCGCCTCCGGAGTGAGTGCGACGAGGTCGTCGCGGGAGAGCTCGTAGACGCTCTCGTAGCCGTGCGCGCGCACGACCGAGGCGAGCTGCCAGCGCACCGCCTCGAGGAAGCGGTGGATGTGCCAGGACTCGGCCTCGATGTCGTAGCGCTTCTCATACTCGGGATCCTGGGTCGCGATGCCGACGACGCACTGCCCGACGGCGCACTGGAGGCAGGCGATGCAGCCGCCCGCGATGATCGTGCTCGTGCCCATCGCGACGGCGTGAGCGCCGAGCGCGATCGCCTTGGCGGTGTCGATCCCGTCCTTGATCCCACCCATGAGGACGACCGGCATGCCGATCGCGCCGATCTCGGCGAGCGCGTCGAGGCCCTCCATGATCGCCGAGAGGGTCGGGATGCCGACGTACTCGAGCACCTCGTGGCTCGCGGCGCCGGTCGAGCCCTGGAGGCCGTCGAGGCAGACGTAGTCGAAGCCGTCCTTGTAGGCGATCTTCAGGTCGTCGCGGACGCGGCCGGCGCCGAGCTTCACCGAGACCGGCTTCTCCCAGCTCGTCGCTTCGCGGAACTCCTCCACCTTGATGACGAGGTCGTCGGCCCCGAGCACGTCGGGATGGCGTGAGGGCGAGCGCAGGTCGATCCCCGCGGGGATGCCCCGCAGGCGGGCGATGTCCGGCGTCACCTTCTTCGCCATCAGCTGGCCGCCGAGGCCGGGCTTCGCGCCCTGGGAGATGTAGATCTCCACGCCGTCGGCCCGCCGCATGTCGTGCACCTTCCAGCCCAGGCGCCCGCCGAGGCACTGGACGACGACGCGCTTCGCCGCCTCCCGGACCTCCGGGATCAGCCCGCCCTCGCCGGTGCCGTCGCAGATATCCGAGAGAGCCGAGGCCTTCGCCAGCGCGATCTTCGTCGACTTCGAGAGCGCGCCGTAGCTCATCGGCGCGATCATCACGGGCATGGAGAGGTCGATCGGCGTCGCGCCGAAGCGGCCGCCGAGTTGCGTCTCGAGCGCGACCTTCGCGACGACCTCGGGATCGGCCGGGACCGCGGAGAGGTCCCGTTTGAAGGCGAGGTCGGAGAGGTGCGGGAGCGGCCGGCCGGCGCCGTAGCCGCGGATGCGGTAGCGCCCGATCTGGGCCTTGACCTCGATGTCCTCCTGCACCTTGGCGTTCCAGTAGTCGGTGCGCTCGGAGCCGATGAAGAACGGGATCACGCGCACGCGCGGCTCGGTGCGCGCGTAGCGGAGGTTCTTGCCGGCGTTCGCGATCCTCTTGAGCTTCCCGGCGAACGGGATCTGGTAGCGCTCGAGGAACGCGAGCACGTCGTCCTCCTCCTCGGCCGGCAGGTCGGTGACCATGGCGTCGGTGCCGAGGGACTGGACGCGCCCGCCCACGTAGATCGTGCCGCCGGTCATGTCCTGGCC
>JBGPNP010000239.1:0-4860 GCA_041487575.1 Gaiellaceae bacterium
CAGTGCTCCAGAGGCTCCGCTCGCCGCGAAGCCTCGCGACGCTCGCCGCGGTCGCGGCGCTCCTGCTCGCCGCCGGAGGAGCAGGCGTGAGGCGTCGGCGGCGCGGCCGGCCGGCGCGCGAGGGCCGCCCGGCGCCCCGTCTCCCTGCTTCGGGCCTCCGGCCGTACGCGCCCGCCGCGATCGGGCTCCTCGGGTTGCTGGCGGTGACCTTCGGCGCCCTCGGCCTCCTCGCCTTCGCGCGCGCCGCGACCCGCGCCCTCCCCGGTGGGGAGCTCTATCGCCAGAGCGGGGCCTTCGGCTACGCAGCAGTCGCGCCCGCGAGCCCGATCTACGACGGGACGTCGCTCCGGACGGGCGACGCCGTATTCCTCGCCCTCGTGCAGCACGTGACCTTGACGTTCGACTATCGCTTCCAGTCTCCCAATCCCCATCGGATCTCGGGGGCTGTCGGCCTGGCGGCCCAGCTCTCCGACGGGAACGGCTGGACCCGCACGTTCGAGCTCGCGCCGCCCCGCCGGTTCGCCGGCGATTCCACCGTCACGAGCGCCGATCTCGACCTCGGCGCCTTGCAGCGGCTCGTGCACCGATTCGAGAAGATCACCGGCACGACGCACGACGCCTACTTCGTCACCGTCCGCCCGAGCGTCGAGGTCAAGGGGAAGGTCGGCGACCGTGCAGTCGTCGAGCGCTTCCAGCCGGGCGTCGTCTTCAGCCTCGACTCGTCGCGCTTCCGGCTCGCGCCGGACATCGTCCTCGGCGGCAAGGGGAACAACCTGAACCCCACCGAGTTCTTCCCGGGCCCGCCTCGTGTCGAGCCCGCGAGCATCTCGCTCCTCGGCGCACGCCTGGCCGTCAGCGCGGCTCGGACAGCGGCCGTCGCAGGGGCTCTCGCGGCCCTGGCGGCGCTCGCCGCAGTGGGGGGCCTCCTCGCAGTCGCCGCCCGCAGGGAGGACGAGCCCGCGCGCATTCTGGGGCGCTACGGCCCGCTCCTCGTGCCGGTTGCGTGGACACGACGCCCGCGCGTCGAGACGGTCGTCGCGGTGGCCTCCATGGACGCGCTCGTCCGGCTCGCCGAGCGCTACGAGCGGGCCATCCTCCACGAGACGTCCGGCGGGGTCCATACCTACGTCGTCGAGGAGGCCGGGATCGTGTACCGCTACGAGGCGCAGGAGGGCCGCCCGGCCGGCGAGGCGGCCCGCCCTTCGCTCGACCGGCCGATCGCCGAGGCGTGAGCGGACGCAGACTCGCCCGGCGTGGCCTCTTCGCGCTCGCGCTCGTCGTCACGGTTGTCTTTGCCGTCGCGCTCACCGCCGCGAACACCGTGCCTGCGACGAGCCTGGGCAAGACGACGTTGCCGATCACCCCGAACGACCTCAAGCCGGCCGCCTGTGCGGGGATCTCCGTCACGGCGATCGTGACTGGCAGCGGGACCTTCAGCGGCGGGAACCCGAGCGAGCTCATCCTCGGCAGCGCAGGCGTCGACACGATCCGTGGCGGGGCGGGCAACGACTGCATCCTGGGCGGGGGCGGCAACGACTCGCTCCGGGGAGACGGCGGCACGGACGTCTGCATCGGCGGGCCCGGGACGGACACGTTCTTCGCGAGCTGCGAGACGCAGATCCCATAGCCGCCTCCCGGATGCGCCCGCCCGCGGCGTGAGCTATCGTGGCCCCATGCCCAACCTCAGCATCTGGGAGATCCTCCTCCTACTGTTCGTGCTCCTCCTCCTCTTCGGGCCGAAGCGGCTGCCCGGGGTGGGCCGCTCGCTCGGCCGCGGGATCCGCGAGTTCAAGGACTCGATCACGGACACGGGGCGTGAGATCAGGGAGGCCGCGGTGATCACGCCCGGCGAGTTCAAGGACGCGATGAACCCGCTCGCGCCGAGCAAGCCGGCCGAGACGGCTGCGCAGGCCGCCGAGCCGACTGCGGCCGCCCCGGAGGAGCCGGCGCCCATGTACGAGAAGTACGCGGGCCCGAAGAGCTCCGCGGACTAGTCCGGGTCCTTTTGCTTCGGCGCCGCGCCGCCGACGCCATCGGTGGAATGCTTCCACCTGTCCTGATCACGACCGACTGGAGGGGAGTGAGCCCATGCCGTACGAGGTCCCGCCGCTGCCGTACGCCTACGACGCGCTCGAGCCGCACGTCGACGAGCAGACGATGCGGATTCACCACGACAAGCACCACCAGGCGTACGTCGACAACCTCAACAAGGCCCTCGAGGGCACGGAGTGGGACGGCCGGCCGATCGAGGGCATCCTCGCGAACCTCGGCGCGGTCCCCGAGGAGAAGCGCACCGCCGTTCGCAACAACGGCGGCGGCCACTACAACCACTCGCTCTTCTGGGAGTGGATGAGCCCGAGCGGGGGAGGGGCGCCCAGTGGCGACCTGGCCGCTGCGATCGACGCCGCGTTCGGCTCGTTCGACGACCTCAAGGCTGCCCTCAAGGATGCAGGCCTCAAGCGCTTCGGCAGCGGCTGGTCCTGGCTCGTGCAGGACGGCAGCAGGCTCGCGGTCGTCTCGACGGCCAACCAGGACAACCCGATCTCCGACGGGAAGACGCCGCTCCTCGGAGTCGACGTCTGGGAGCACGCGTACTACCTGAAGTACCAGAACCGCCGCGCGGACTACCTCGACGCGTGGTGGAACGTGGTCAACTGGGCGAAGGTCGCCGAGGGGTTCGCCGCCTGACGGCTCTCACGTGGAGGGGCGAGGCCCGCCTCGCCCCTCCCGGCTCTCGGCCAGGAAGTCCGCGGCGAGCTCGAGGGCTGCGTCCATCGGCGTGGCACGGCCCGCCTCGGCCGCGTCGAGGACGCGCCGGGTTGCGGCGGCGATGAGGGCCTCGACGCTCGCGAGGCACGTCGCCGGGTCCTCGCCGCGGTCGGCGCTCTCGTAGAGGAAGACGCCGCCCGCGTTCGCGACGAAGTCGGGGAGGGCGAGGATGCCGCGCTCGTGGAGTGCCCGGCACGCGCCGTCGGCGTACGGGATGTTCGCCGCCGGCGCGACGACGGAGCAGCGAAGCGAGGGCACGAGCGCGATCGTGATCGAGTCCGGCCGCGCCCCCGGCACGAGGACGTCGCATACGGAGGTGAGGAGCGCCTCGCGCGGCAGCGCCGGCCCGGGCCCGTGCGCGACGAGCTCGTCCCCGTGGCGCTCCCGGAGCCGCAGGAGCTCGTCGACGTCCATCCCTGCCGGATCGGCGAGCGTCCCCGCGACGGTGCTGACCGCGACGACACGAGCGCCGGCCCGCACGAACGAGCGTGCCGCGCCTGCCCCGACCTTCCCGAAGCCCTCGACGGCAACGGTCGCGCCTTCGACGCTCCGCCCCAGGCGCTCGAGGGCGACCTCGGCGGCTGCGCGGACGCCGTGGCCCGTGGCGAGCCCGTCCATGTCCACTCCCTCAAACGTTCGCGCCCAGAGCGGCGGCTCGGCCGCCGCGCGCGCTTCGGCGTCGAGGAAGTCCTCGGGCCGGGTGCCGAGATCCGGGCCGGTGAGAAAGATGTCTTGCCACGGCTCGATCGCACTGAGGTACGCCTCGAGGACCTTGCTGCGGTCGCCCGTGCCGTCCCAGCGGATACCGGCCTTCGCGCCCGCAAGGGGAAGGCGGTAGACCGCGAGCTTCCAGGTCATCGCACGGGCGAGCCGGGTGACCTCCTCCTCGGTGACGTCCGCCGCCATGCGTGTCCCGCCCGCCGAGAGCGGGAAGATCGTGTGGTCGACGACGACGACCGCTTCGAGCCCGGCCGCCGGTTCGCGGATGCGGAGAACGCGCGCCGGCGCGTCGCCCAGAATCTCGCCGGGCACGTGCCGTCAGACGACGAGCTTCGCGATCACGCGGGCCATCTCGTCGCGCGTGTAGGCCCGGAGCGTCGTCGAGCGGATGTTGCCCTGCGAGCCGAGCGCGAGGAGCGCCGCGACGCCGCTCTCGTCGTCCTTCGCCTCCGTGACGGCCACGATGTCGTACTGGCCCGAAGTCCAGTAGATGTCCCTGAGCCTGACGCCGAGCTTGCCGAACATCGACTCGGCGGCGTCGACCCGGTCGACGGTCTCGCGGAACGTCCGGATGCCCTGGTCGGTCCAGTTCAAGAGGTTGACGTACGTGAGCATGGGCTCCTCCTGGTCGGGGTTTGCTCACGATTCAACTCCTAGCCGGAGCAAGGTTCAAACGGCGCCCACGTCAAACCCCAGGTGCTTTATTATGATCATAAGAAGAAGAGGCGAATACGACTCCGCGTAGCGTGGAGCGCGGCAGAGTGTTGCGCCTACCTGCAAGGGGAGTGCGATGGAGAGCCCACCGACCCGTGGGCGAGGGCGGCCGCGGCGGCCAGCAGAGCCGGCCGCGAGGAGATCGGCGACGGCGTGCGGAAGACCGCGCTGTCGTCCTCGCCCCAGCCGCGGCCGCCCGAGGTAACGAGGACGACAGCGACGGCATCGTGCGCGACGGCGCCGCGCTCCCGCGCCAGGATGGTCCCGGCAAGGGCGAGCGCGGACGAGGTCTCGACGTAGAAGCCGGCCGCCGCGAGGTCGCGCGTGGCGCGTGCGATCAGGTCGTCAGGGACGGCTACAGCGATTCCGGCCTTGCGAACGGCCGCGATGGCGAGGCGGCCTGCGGCCGGGTCGGCCGTCGAGCGGGCGATCGAGCTCGGGCGCTCGAGGACGACCTGGCGGCCCGCGGCGAGCGACGCCGGCAGGGTTGCGGCGCCCTCAGGCTGGCAGGCGAGCACGAGCGGCGCGGGGCCGTGCCCGGCCGCGGCGAGGTCGTCGAAGCCGCTCGCGACTCCGACGACGGTGTCGCCGCTCGCCGCCGGGATGGCCACGACCGCGGGCATGCTTCCGAGCTTCGAGACGATCTCGTCGGCGATC
>JBGPNP010000240.1:0-4853 GCA_041487575.1 Gaiellaceae bacterium
CATCGGTCAAGTTCCCGAAGTTCGCGACGCCCCATGTCGAAGCGTACGCAGGCTCGAGCAAGAAGTACCCCAACTCCGCGTTCGCCGCCTCCGTCGCCGCGAACGGTAAGGGTGGTATGGCGAAGACTTGCAAGCAGGCGACTCCGACCGGCAATCTCAACTTCCGAGCCACGGCTGCTCCGGCGAAGGCGACGGCCCTCGTCTGTCTCTTCAAGGCACCTCCCATCCTGCACATCCTCAAGCTCGACGCGGGCGGCTTCGCCTTGGAGGCCGAGGACCCTCCGGGCACCCTGGCGATGGAGGCGGTGCTCAAGGCGGGGGGCTCGAAGCTTCTGTACGACCCCACGCTCTGCCGCCTGGCGCCTCCGCCCGCGTAGACCGCGCTAGCGCTGCCAGGCGATCTGGGCGGCGGCCACGGGCCAGCGCAGGACCTCGCGGGACCCGACGACGCGGTAGAAGGCGACCGTTTGCGGCTCTGCGACGGCGATCCAGCGGCCGTCCGGCGACCAGGCCGCCGCGCCACGGAAGAAGTTGCGCGGCGCCTCGCCGCGGAAGCAGCCGAGGTCGAGGAGGTCGACCCGGTCGGGCAGGCGGAAGAGGACGGCGCAGTTGTCCGGCGAGAGGAGCGGCAGCCGGCCCTGGAGCGCCTCGGGCAGGTCGCGGTGCTGCCGCAGCCGACCGCCCTGCCACCGCTCGAGGCGCCGTCCGTCGACGACGATGGCGACCGAGCCGTCGTTCCCCCACCGGACGAACGTGATCCCGCCGTCCGCCCTGAGCACTCTCCGGCCGCCGGCGACGAGGCGCTTCCCGCGCGCGAAGGCGATCATGCCCGAGGGCGCGTACGCGCTCGGGCACGTGCGGAGCCGGTGGGCGGTGCCGCCGAGCTCGAGGTCGAAGCTGTCCACGCGGCCGCACCAGGCCGCCCGCTTCCCGTCGGCGCTCCAGGTGATGAAGCCGAAGCGTGCTGCGAAGCCGCCGAGCGGCCGCCCCGCGCGGCGGAGGTCGACGAACCGGAAGAGCTCCGTGTCGAGCGACTGGCTGCCCAGCCCGTAGGCGATGTTCGTCCCGGCCGGCGCCGCCCAGAGCCGGCAGTCGCCGGCGAGGCGCGGAAGGCGCGTCTCCTTGCCGCTCGCAAGGGAGATCCTGCGGACGTGGCAATCCTCGGCGTCGGTGACGACGAGTGAGCCTCGCAGCGGGAGCGGCTCGAGCTTCTGCGCCACGGCGACCTCGCCCGCGGTGACGGCCTCGTCGGTCCCGGTCGTGGCGGGCGGCACGGCCTTCCGCGGCTCCTCGTGCTTGCCGCCGCCGCTCCGGAAGGCGTCCGCGACGGCGAGGCCGGCGATCGCGACGATCGCGCCTACGATCACGAAATCACGGCCTTTCATCGCTCGCTGGCTATAATGCGCTCCCCGAATGGCAAACGAGACCGCGACCGAAGCAGATAAGCAGCTCGAAGAGCTCGAAGCGGGCGTCTGGACTCGGGGACCCGACGGCGAGCTGGTACCAGACTACGACTCGACCTTCCCGATCATCAACGAGGGGGAGGTCGTGCGCGGCACCGTCGTCCGCGTCGACAAGGACGAGGTCCTCGTGGATATCGGTTACAAGTCGGAGGGCGTCATCCCGGTCTCCGAGCTCTCGATCCGCCGCTCCGTCAATCCGGCCGACGAGGTTCACCTCGGCGACCAGATCGACGCGCTCGTCCTGACGAAGGAGGACGCCGAGGGGCGCCTCATCCTGTCGAAGAAGCGCGCACGTTTCGAGATGGCGTGGAAGCGCATCGAGGGCGCGGCCGAGAGCGGCGAGCCCGTCGAGGGCACCGTGATCGAGGTCGTCAAGGGCGGGCTCATCCTCGACCTCGGCGTGCGTGGCTTCCTGCCCGCGTCGCTCGTGGACATCCGGCGCGTGCAGGACCTGGACGAGTTCATGAGCAAGCAGCTCCGCTGCAAGGTGATCGAGCTCAACCGCAGCCGCAACAACGTCGTCCTCTCGCGCCGCGCCGTGCTCGAGGAGGAGCGGAAGGAGATGCGCCAGGCGATCCTCGACCGGCTCTCGCCCGGCGACGTCGTCACCGGCACGATCTCGAACATCGTCGACTTCGGCGCCTTCGTCGACCTCGAGGGGATCGACGGCCTCATCCACATCTCCGAGCTCTCCTGGAGCCACGTCAACCACCCGTCGGAGCTCCTCGAGATCGGCCAGGAGGTCAGCGTCAAGGTCCTCGACATCGACCGCGACCGCCAGCGCATCTCGCTCGGGCTCAAGCAGACGCAGACCGATCCGTGGCAGCAGGTGGTCGAGACCTACGACCAGGGCGAGGTCGTCGAGGGTCGCGTGACCAAGGTCGTGACCTTCGGGGCCTTCGTCGAGATCCTCCCCGGGGTCGAGGGCCTCGTTCACATCTCCGAGCTCGCCCAGCACCACGTCGAGAATCCGCGCGAGGTCGTCCAGCAGGGCGAGACGGTGCGCGTGAAGATCATCGAGATGGACGCCGACCGGCGCCGCCTCTCGCTCTCGCTCAAGCGGGTGGACGAGACGGACGGGCCCCGGCACCATCCTGCGGGCGCGCCCGAGCTCGGGCTCTCCGAAGAGGTCTTCTCCGGCCGCGAGGCCGCCGGCTACGGCCCGGACGAGGACGAGACCTACTAGCTTGGGTCGCAGGCGGCCCGTCGCCGTCGCCATCACGGGCGGCATCGGCGCGGGCAAGTCGGAGCTCCTGCGCGCCTTCGCTCGGCACGGCGCCGCCGTCGTCTCGAGCGACGAGATCGTCCACCGGCTCCTCCGCGAGGACGCTGAGGTGAAGGGCGCGATCGTCGTGCACCTCGGCGAGGGCGTCCTCGGCCCCGACGGGGAGATCGACCGTGCGTGCGTCGCTGAGATCGTCTTCTCCGACCAAGGGCAGCTCGCTTGGCTCGAGGGCTTGCTCCACCCCCGCGTCTCCGCCGAGTACCTGCGCTGGCGCGAGGAGCTCGCCCGGCTCCCGGATCCGCCGGCGGTCTGCGCGACCGAGGTGCCGCTCCTCTACGAGGCCGGCTCGGAGAAGTACTTCGACTCGGTCGTCGCCGTCACGGCCGCGCCCGAGGTACGGGTCTCACGGACCGTGCAGCCGATGCCAGACCGGGAGCGGCGGCTCATTCCGGACGAGGAGAAGCTCCGGCGGGCCGACTTCGCCTACGTGAACGACGGCTCGCTCGAGGACCTCGACGCGTTCGTGTCCGGGGTGATTCGCAAACTCACAGCGTGAAGCGCCTCGCTGCCCTGCTCCTCCTCGCCGCACTCGGCGGCGGCGGGTTTCTCCTCCTCGAGCGGACGATGCCGAGCTGGTACGCCCGCCTGCGCTACCCGCTCCAGTACGACTCGATCGTCGTCGGCCACGCGCGGAACTACGACCTCGACCCGGCTCTGCTCGCGGCCGTCATCTACCGCGAGTCGAAGTTCGACCCGAAGGCGAAGTCGAAGTCGGGCGCGATCGGCCTCATGCAGCTCCTCCCGTCCACGGCGAAGGGGATCGCGCTCCGCACGGGCGGGACGAAGTTCCGGGTCGAGGATCTCTACGACCCGGAGATCAACGTCCGCTACGGCGCGTTCTACCTTCGCAGGCTCCTCTCGAAGTACGGCGACGAGCGCCTCGCGCTCGCCGCCTACAACGCCGGCCAGGCGAACGTGGACGCCTGGCTCGCCGACGGCCGCGGGATCGAGTTCGCCGAGACGCGGGAGTACGTCGACAGGGTGCTCGCCGCACGCGACGTCTACGCGCGGGCCTACGCCCGGGAGCTGGGCGGGTAGGGGTGACGCATCGTCTCTATCCGCTCGTGAGCGCGAGCTCCGGGCTGTACGCGCCCAGGAGGCGCCGCGTCTCCGGAAGCTCCACGACCAGCTCGTAGCGCCCCGCCGCCGGGGCGCGGACGACGAGGTCGAACCGCCCGTTCGCGTCCACTTTGCCGCGCGCCAGGAGGAGGCTGCCGACCGCCCCGACCCGTCTCGCCAGCACGTTGAGGCGAGCTCCCGCCGCGAACGCCGACTCGCCGCCGGGAGTGAGAGCCTTGACCTGGCCGATGAGGTGGAAGGTCGTCCCGGCGCGAACGCTCCCCGGGCCCGACCGGAGGACGATCTTCGTCTTCGTCGGGCGCAGGGAGACGCGGACCGGCCGGAGCTCCGTCACGTTGCCGTTGACGTCGGTGATGCGGAGGACGAACGCGTACCTGCTTCCAATCCGGCCCTTGAAGCGCGCCTTGCGCGGCTTGTTCGACGAGAGCCATGACTTCAGCTCCCCGCCGTCCACCCCGTAGAAGAGCTCGTAGGACGAGATCCCGCTGGCGGGGTTGCCGGCGAAGCCGGCGTCGCTCCCCGACCAGCTCACCTCGAGCTCCGGGTCGGCTGATACCGGTCCCGGCACGGTCAGCGTCGCTTCCGGAGCGACGGAGTCGTAGCGCGAAGCGAGCTCGACGGCCGCGGCGGCGTCGAGGACGCCCCAACCGCCGTCCGGCGTCCAGCCCGTGCCGGCAGGCCGTGCGGCGGACTCCTTCATGATCGTGGCCACCTGGAAGTTCTTCAGCTCGGGGTTGACCGACCAGGCGAGGGCGGCGGCGCCGGCTACCTCGGGCGAGGAGAAGCTCGTCCCCTGGGCGTAGCCCCAGCGCGTGCTCCCTGCGCCGGCCGTGGTGTTGATACAGGAACCGTTATCCCAGAACATCGTCTGATTCGCCGGGATAGCGCTGAAGACGCCGAGCTCCGGGCAGACGTCGCTCGACCAGCCGCCCGGGGCGAGGAGGCTCACCCAGTCCCCGTAGTTCGACCAGGGGGTGCGGGCGCCGTTCTGGTCGGAGGCGCCGACGGCGAGGCCGACGGACTGA
>JBGPNP010000241.1:0-4850 GCA_041487575.1 Gaiellaceae bacterium
ATCGAGAAGCCGCGCTCGGGAGCGCCCTCCAGCCAGGAGGCGGAGACGGCCTCGAGCTCGGCGAGCGCGCCCGAGTCGAGCTCGCCGAGCCGGTGGAGGTGGGCGGAGTAGCCGGCCTTCCCCAGGCGAGTGACCGACTGACGGACCTTGCGGATCGGGCGGCCGTCGAGGGAGAAGCTCCTCGTGTCCACGATCGCCTCGTCACCGATGTAGAGCGAGCGCAGGCCGGCTTCGCGGTAGAGCGGGAGAAGCTGCTCGCTCGCGCCGACCGCGCCGATCTTGAGGCCCCGGACCTCGGCGAACGCGCAGAGCTCACGCACGAGCGCCGGTAGGGCGTCGGGGGGGCCGACCGGATCGCCGGAGATGAGGAGGACGCTGCCTTCGAGCGCATAGCCGACGAAGGCGCGGCGGTCGCGGCTGAAGAAGCAGTCCGTGTCCTGCCGCAGCTTGAAGAACGAGAGCGTGTCCGATCCGTGCGCGTGCACGAGCCGAGCCGCGGTCTGCCGCAGCTCCCGGTCGGGCGCGGCCCGGGCCGCGGCCAGGGGCCGGAAGACGAGGCGCGCTGCGAAGAGGAGAGCCGCGAGGCCGAGGAGCCTGACACCGAGGGGCACCCAGCCGTGCTCGTCGTAGAAGGTGATCGGCCCCGAGCTCCACAACAGGAGATCGGTCGTTTCCCTTGCGATCGTGGCCATGCTCGGCTCGTTCGGAGCCATCGCCCAGACGGCGAGGAAGGAGAGCGCGCCCGTGGCGAGAGCGATCCCGGGAACCTGCCAGAGGAAGGAGCGCGCGCTCCCGGGGGAGTGACGCACGTCGAATGCTGCTCGCCCCCACCAGAGCGCCGCGGCGCCCGCCCAGCTCAGGAGGGCCTCTTCCACGTCGAGGCCCTTGGCGAGGTCGAGCACGCCGAGGGCGAGGAGGACGAAGAACGCGGCCTGCCATGCGCGCCGGCGCCGGCGCTTCAGGAAGAGGGCCGCGAGGATGAGCGCCGCGCCGGCGGGCAGGACGACGGCGTGGAAGATCGGGATCGCGCTCATCGGCTCGACGGAGAGAAGCAAGTGGCGGCGCCAGCCGATGTCGGGGGTTAGCGCGGAGACGACGTTGACGGCGCCGATCGACCCGGCCACGAAGGCGGCGGCTGTCGGCAGCCAGCTCGCCCGGCGGGCCGTCCGCAGGGAGCGGGCCGGCCGGTGGATGCCGAGCGTCCAGGTGCTCGTGTCCCGCGTCGACGGGAAGAGGTCCCGCCAATCCTTCACGACGAGCCAGAAGCCGGCGAGCACGAGCGCCTGGGTCGCGAGCGAGAAGTCCCAGCCGCCGGGCCAGAGGCCGAGGAGGAGCACGCCGAGGACGGCGAATCCGAGGTGGTAGTCGTGGGCGCGCCGCCCGAGGATGAAGACCCGCGGGCCCTGGGCGTGACGTTCGACCCGCACCGCTCGCATGCTCGCCTCCGTTCGCGCAGGCCGAAGCGCCCGCTCAGCTCACGTATACGGCAGGGCTGGGCAGAAATCGAGCCCGTTCGTGTTGAGAAGGGTTAGGGAAGCGTTACGTCGCGGGCGTCACGAGCCGGAGGCGCTCCGCGCGCGCAGGACTCGCCGGGTCAGGTCGACGTATGTGCGCGTCCGCTCGGCGAACGAGTCGGCGTCCATCGCCACCCAGACGCAGACGGCGGCGAGCGGCAGCTCGACGGCCAAGGCCTCCGCGAGCGCCAGCCAGAAGCCGAGCGACCGGCCGGAGGTCATGACGTCGAACCACGCGTCGCAGACGAGCATCGTCGCCGCCGAGGCCGCTGCGGCGTGGAGCCACCGGCTGCTCCGCACGGCCGTGACGACGGTCGCGGCGAGAACGGCCGCGAGCCCGATGTCGAAGCCGGCCCACGCGACGTCCCAGTGGTCGGCGACGTGGCGCGAAGGCAGGGCGATCACGAGCCAGGCGCTCCAGGGCACGAGCGCGACCGCGAAGCCGGCGAAGAGGAGCGGCGCGAGGGCGTGCGCGAGGCGCCCCGGCCGCGTCCCCGGTCTCGCGTCGCGGTTTCCGGCGTGTTGCATCTCGGTAGTTTGCGCGAGAAGAGACGACACCGAGCACTCTTCCCTTGCGTAGGGTGAGAGGCCGCTCCATGAGACGGCTCGTCGTCCTCCTCTACGGACTTCTCTTCGTCAGCGAGGTCGTCTGGGCCGAGCTCGTGCCGCTCGCCCCGCGCTTCCACACGGAGTTCGGGCTCTCGAAGGTGGAGACGGGCGCGCTCCTTTCCTCGGCGAGCGTCGCCAGCGTCCTCTTCTCGATGCCGCTCGGTGTCCTCGCGGATCGCGTCGGCGCTCGGAAGCTCACGATTGCCGCGAGCGGTCTCATGGCGCTCGCGACGATCGGCCAGGGGTTCGCCGTCGACTTCGCGACTCTGTTCGGCGCGCGACTCGTGTACGGCCTCGCCTTCGCCGCCATCTGGACCGCGGGTCTGAGCTGGCTCGCCGACTCGGTCTCGGCCGCCCGGCGCCCGGCCGCTCTCGCCGCCGCGACGACGGTGGCAGGCACCGGGATCATGATCGGCCCCGCGCTCGGCGGGCTCCTCGCCGACCACTTCGGGATCGCGGCGCCGTTCGTTGCGACGGGGGGGCTGGCGCTCGCGCTCGCCGCCGCTCTCGTCGCGGCCGGGCCCGGTGGGAGAGCCGAGCACGAGCCGCAGGCGACGCTTGCGTTCCTGCGCGCGGCGCGTCGCCAGACATACCTTCTCGCCGCCGTCGCGATCATGTGCCTCGGCGGCACCGTCACGAGCGCGATCACCCTGCTCGTGCCGCTCCAGCTCAGCGCCAACGGACTCTCCGCCGGCTCGATCGGCCTCGCCTTCTCGGCGGCGTCGGCCCTCTCGATCGCGGTCAGCGCCTTCGTCGTCCGCCTCGGAAGCCGCCCCGTCCGGCTCCGCGTCGCCGGCCTGGTCATGTCCGCCCTCGGCGCCTCTTTCTCACTCGTCCTCGCGAGCGCCTCGACGCTCGTCGTCGTCCTGTTCCTCGTCCTGCGCACGCCGCTCTCGTCGACTCTCTTCACGATCGCCTACCCGCTCGGAATTGCGGGCGCTCGGCGAGCCCAGCTCGGGAGCGGGGCCGTCATGGGCGTCCTCAACGTCTCCTGGGGCGTCGCGACCCTGCTCGGCCCGCTAGTCGCCGGCGCTGTCGTCCAGGGGGCGAGCGCGCGCTGGATCTACGGCGGGCTCCTCGTCGTCTGCTTCTCGGCCGCCGGATGGATGTTCCTCGCGGCCCGGCGCATACGGGAGCCTGTGGAGGAGATCCCACCCGCCCCCATCGTCACGGTCGATCCCGTCGCGTCCAGGATGAGCTGAAAGCCCGCCGCGGGCCGTGTAGGCTCGGCGCGGGCGCGAGCGGACAGACAGGGGAGGACCGACGATGGCGCAGACCCACTACTTCCCGGCGGACAGGGTCCACTTCAACTGGGACGTCGAGCACGAGCCGGTGCTCGCGATCGACAGCGGCGACACGGTGGTCGTGCACACCCGCGAGGTGACCGACGGCCAGATCACGGCTGCGTCGGACGCGAGCGCCGTCGGCGCCATCGACTGGGCGCGCGTCTACCCCCTCGCCGGCCCGATCCAGGTGAACGGCGCCCAGCCCGGCGACACGCTCGCGGTCGAGATCCTCGACATCCACACGCAGGGCTGGGGCTACTCGATCATTATCCCGGGGTTCGGCCTGCTGCCGGACGACTTCCCCGATCCATACCTGCGGATCTTCGACCTCACGCGCGGCGACGTGACGCACCTGCGCGAGGACATCGCCATCCCGATCGAGCCGTTCTTCGGGACGATGGGCGTCTGCCCCGCGGGCGCGAGCAAGCAACCGATCATGCCGCCGGGCACGTTCGGCGGCAACATGGACACCCGCCAGCTCACGCGCGGGAGCACGCTCTTCCTCCCGGTCCAGGTGGAGGGCGCGCTCTTCAGCTGCGGCGACGCCCACGCCGCGCAGGGAGACGGCGAGGTCTGCGTCACCGGGATCGAGTGCCCGATGTACGCCGCCCTGCGCTTCACGCTCCAGAAGGGCCGGAGCATCCCCGCGCCCCAGTTCCTGACGGCGGGCCGGCTGACGCCACGGGTCGACACGGCCGGGTGGTTCGGCACAACCGGCGTAGGGCCTGATCTGTACAAGGCAGCGCAGGACGCGGTGCGGGCGATGATCGCCCACCTCTCCGAGACGTATCGCCTGCCGGCCGAGGACGCCTACGTGCTGTCGAGCCTGTGCGTCGACCTGAAGATCTCGGAGATCGTCGACGCCGGCCAGTACATCGTCAGCGCGCTCTTGCCGCTGGCAGTGTTCGGCGGCTGACCTCGAGCCCGGGGAGAGGGACGCCGCCGCGCACAGCCGAGGAGAAGGAACCTCGCCCAACGCGGCGAAACCTCGATCAGTCGTTTGTACGTGACTCGGTCACCATCCAAGCCCAAGACTGACCAGGCGGACGGGGGCCTGACGGGTGCAACCCGTCCGCGCCGGCCAGGCCCCCCGCTGATGGCATCCCGGCCGCGTTCAGACGAACCGTCGCGCCGTCGGCTTGGTCCGCGGCCACCTGCACCAGTCGAGTTCTACGAGAACGCGCCGGGCAGTGCGGCGGGGATGAGTCCACCCACGACGGTCGTGATCACGCCAAGCAGGATTTTGGTGCCGTACTCTTTCCACCACGGTCCCACCGTGGGAGCTGTGGAGGCCGCGTAGGGCGAATTCAAGGTCACGCAAGCGAGTAGGCTCGCTCGCGGCGCGTGATGATCGGGGGAGCGCCGACCAGTGCCCTGATGCCGTCGGTCACGGCTGGGCCCCGGGTACCTTCTGGACGAAGGTCTTCTCGATGGTGATGGG
>JBGPNP010000242.1:0-4800 GCA_041487575.1 Gaiellaceae bacterium
AGCCTTGGCGCGATCTCGGCCATCGCGGCTTCGGTGTGCTGGGCCTTGACGGCGAGCAGCACGGTTCCGAGGTCCGCGGGGAGGCCGGCCGGCATGACGGCGCGGGCGGGCACGGAGAACTCCTCGACTGGCCCTTCGAGCGCGAGCCCCTGCCCGTTCATCGCGGCGACGTGCTCGGCGTCCACGTCGCAGAAGAGCACCTCGTGACCGTCCCGGACGAGGCGGGCGCCGACGGTCCCGCCGATCGCGCCCGCTCCGACCACGACAAAATTCACCGGGCAATCCTAGAAGGAAGGCCTTAGGCTGGACGAGAGATGGCCGAACTCCACCCCACGAGCAGAGCGCGGGACCTGGGCGACGTCCGCGACCGCGACTACTGGGACCGGCGGTACGAGCGCTCGGACTTCGTGTGGACGGCCGAGCCGAACCGCTTCCTCGTCGCCGAGGTCGAGGGACTTCCGCCGGGGCGGGCACTCGACCTCGCCTGCGGCGAGGGGCGGAACGCCGTCTGGCTCGCGGAGCGCGGCTGGAAGGTTACGGCGGTCGACTTCTCCGAGGTTGGGCTCGCGAAGGCAGCGCGCCTGGCGGCCAGCCGCGGGGTCGAGGTCGAGTGGGCCCCCGCCGACCTGCTCGAGTACGAGCCCCGGCCGGGCACGTATGACCTCGTCGCCCTCCTCTATCTCCAGGTCCCGGCTGAGGAGCTCCGACTCGTGCTCGGGCGCGCGGCAGAGGCGCTCGCGCCGGGCGGCACCCTCCTCCTCGTCGCCCACGACCTTGCGAACCTCACCGAGGGATACGGTGGCCCGAGCTCACCCGAGGTCCTCTACACCCCGGCGGACGTCGTCGCCGGCATCCCCGGCCTCTCCGTCGAGAAGGCCGAGCGTGTGCGGCGACCCGTCGAGGTGGACGGCGAGGAGCACGTCGCGATCGACGCGCTCGTCCGCGCGGTCAAACCGCCGGGCGGTCGACCGCCGTAGAGGGAGATGTGGAATTCGCCCAGGGCGAGGAGTAAGCTCGCCGCGCCAAACGGAACGAGGTCGGGATGGGAGCGCGCGACCGGGGCGCCCGCCCGCTCGACGAAGGGAGGGTTTGCGTGTACCCCGCGAGTTTCGAGTACTTCGCGCCTGCGACGCTCGACGAGGCCCTCGGAATCCTCGAGCGCTACGAGGGCGACGCCAAGGTGCTTGCCGGAGGGCAGAGCCTCCTGCCCCTGATGAAGCTCCGCTTCGCCGCGCCGCGCGCGCTCGTCGACATCAACCGGATTCCCGGGCTCGACGGGCTCGCGGAGGAAGGCGGCGTCCTGCGCATCGGCGCGCTCGTCCGCCACAGGACGTGCGAGCGCTCGCCCATCCTGCGCGGCCGCTACGGCGTGCTCGGGGCCACCGCGCCGCAGGTCTCGGACCCGCTCGTCCGCAACCTCGGCACCGTCGCCGGCTCCATCTCCCACGCCGACCCGCAGGGTGACTGGGGCTCCGCGCTCCTGGCGGCCGCCGCCGAGGTCGTCGCGCGCGGCCCCGGCGGGACGCGGACGATCCCGATCGACGACTTCCTCCAGGGGCCGTTCACGACGGCGCTGGAGCCGGCCGAGATCGTCACCGAGGTGCGCGTGCCCGACCCCGGGCCGCGTTCGGGCGGCACCTACCTCAAGCTCGAGCGCAAGATCGGCGACTTCGCCACGGTCGGCGTCGCCGTCCACCTCTCGCTCGCGAACGGGAAGGTCGGGCGCGCCGGCATCGCGCTCACGGGCGTCGGGCCGAAGAACGTCAGGGCGCGGGCCGCCGAGGCCGCGCTGGCAGGCGCGGAGCTCGACGACGACGCGATCCGCGAGGCCGCCCGGCTTGCGGCAGAGGCCGCCGAGCCGCATGACGACCTGCGCGGAAGCGCCGAGTACAAGCGCAACGTGGTGCGGATCTTCGTCGAGCGAGGACTGCGGACGGCCGCCAGCGCGGCCCGGGCCGCCTGAGAGGAGGAACGATGGCGACTGCTACCCAGCAGGGAGCGCTCACCCGCGACGTGACCGTCACGGTCAACGGAACGGCGCGCTCGGCGTCCGTGGAGACGCGGCTCCTCCTCGTCCACTTCATCCGCGAGACGCTCGGCCTCACGGGAACTCATATCGGCTGCGACACGACGAGTTGCGGCGCCTGCGCGGTGCTCCTCGACGGGACGCCGGTGAAGTCGTGCACGGTCCTTGCCGTCCAGGCGGACGGCCGGGCGGTCGAGACCGTCGAGGGCCTCGCGCCGGCCGGCGGGCTCCACCCGATCCAGGAGGGCTTCCACGAGGAGCACGGCCTCCAGTGCGGCTACTGCACGCCCGGGATGATGCTCGTGTCGAAGGCGCTGCTCGCGGAGAATCCCGATCCCTCCGAGGAGGAGATCCGCTGGGCGATCTCCGGGAACATCTGCCGCTGCACGGGCTACCAGAACATCGTCAAGGCGGTTCAGCACGCCGCCGCGCGCATGAAGGCGTCGGCGTGATGCCTACGACGACGAAGGGGGCCCACGGGGGAAACATGGTTTCCCCCGTGCTCGAGGACATCGTCAAGGCGGTTCAGCACGCCGCCGCGCACATGAAGGAGGGGACGTAGACGTGGCGACCACGCACGAGATCCGCGGCGTCGGCCATTCCGTCAAGCGCAAGGAGGACGCGCGCTTCATCCGCGGCAAGGGCACATACGTGGACGACATCACCCTGCCGGGGATGCTCCACATGGAGATCCTCCGCAGCCCGTTCGCCCACGCTCGCATCGCGAAGATCGACACGTCGCAGGCGGCGGCGCTCCCCGGCGTCGTCGCGGTCGTCACAGGGGAGCTCCTCGCCGCGCACAACCTCGCCTGGATGCCGACGCTCTCCGGCGACACGCAGGCCGTCCTCGCGACGGACAAGGTCCGCTTCCATGGGCAGGAGGTCGCCTGCGTCATCGCCGAGTCGGCCTACATCGCCAAGGACGCGCTCGAGCTGATCTCGGTCGAGTACGAGGAACTCGGGGTCGTGACGAACCCGCAGCAGGCGGCCGCCGCCGGCGCGCCCCTCATCCGGGACGAGAAAGAGGGGCAGACCTCGAACCACATCTACCACTGGGAGTCAGGCGACAAGGACGCGACCGACCGCGCCTTCGCCGAGGCCGACCGCGTCGTCAGCCTCGACACGCACTACCCGCGCTGCCACCCGGCGCCGCTCGAGTGCTGCGGCTGCGTCGCGGACGTCAACCCTGCGACCGGGAAGACGACGATCTACATGACGTCGCAGGCCCCGCATGCGCACCGGACGCTCTTCGCGCTCGTGGCAGGCCTACCCGAGCACCAGATCCGGATCGTCTCGCCCGACATCGGTGGCGGCTTCGGCAACAAGGTGCCGATCTACCCCGGCTACGTCGTCGCGACGGCGGCCTCGCTCCTGATCGGCCGGCCGGTCAAGTGGATCGAGGACCGCACCGGCAACCTGATCTCGACCGGCTTCGCGCGCGACTTCCACATGCACGGCGAGCTCGCGCTGAAGGGCGATCGCATCGTCGGTCTGCGCGCGTCGCTGCACGCGGACGAGGGCGCGTTCCACGCCGACGCCCAGCCGTCGAAGTTCAAGGTCGGGCTCTTCCACATCGTCACGGGCTCGTACGACATCCCGGCCGCGCACGTCGTCGCCGACGGCTGGTACACGAACAAGGCGCCGGGCGGCGTCGCGTACCGCTGCTCTTTCCGTGTCACAGAGGCCTCGTACCTGATCGAGCGCCTCGTCGACACGGCCGCGCACGAGATCGGGGTCGACCCCGCGGAGCTCCGGATGAAGAACTTCATCAAGCCCGAGCAGTTCCCCTACCTCTCTGCGACCGGCTTCGTCTACGACTCCGGGGACTACCCCGCCGCTATGAGGCTCGCGCTCGACATGCTCGGCTACGAAGAGCTGCGCCGCGAGCAGGCCGAGGCGCGCGCGCAGGGCAAGCTGATCGGGATCGGGCTTGCCTCGTTCACCGAGGTCGTCGGTGCCGGACCCGGGAAGGATTACGACATCGTCGGCCTGCGCATGTTCGACTCGGCCGAGCTCCGCGTCCACCCGACCGGAAAGGCGATCCTCAAGCTCGGCGTGCGAACGCAGGGCCAGGGGCACGAGACGACTTTCGCCCAGATCGTCGCCGAGGAGCTCGGGATCCCGTACGAGGACGTGGAGGTCCAGGAGGGCGACACGGACAACACGCCCTACGGCCTCGGCACGTACGCGAGCCGCTCGACGCCGGTCGCAGGAGCAGCGACGTCTGTGATCTCGCAGAAGCTCCGCGACAAGGGGCGGAAGATCGCCGCCCACCTGCTCGAGGTCTCGGAGAACGACCTCGAGTGGGAGCGCGGCCGCTTCTTCGTCAAGGGCTCGCCCGAGCGCTCGAAGACGATCCAGGACATCGCGTTCGCGGCCTACACGAACATCCCCGACGGGATGGAGGCCGGCCTCGAGGGCGTCCACTACTACGACCCGCCGAACATGACCTATCCGTTCGGAACGTACGCGGTCGTCGTCGAAGTGGACCGCGGCACCGGCCAGTGGAAGGTGCGCCGCGTGGTCGCGGTCGACGACTGCGGTATCCGGATCAATCCGATGATCGTCGAGGGCCAGATCATGGGCGGCCTCACCGAGGGCTTCGCGATCGCGGCCATGGAGCTCATCACCTTCGATGACCAGGGCAACTGCATCGGCTCGACGTTCATGGACTACCTCATCCCCACAGCGTGGGAGACGCCGACGTTCGAGCTCGGTGAGACGGTGACGCCCTCGCCCCACCACCCGCTCGGCGCCAAGGGCGTCGGCGAGTC
>JBGPNP010000243.1:0-4791 GCA_041487575.1 Gaiellaceae bacterium
CGCGGGCGGCACCGAACTCGGCCGACACCTCCGCCTCCATCAGCTCGCGGGCGCGATCGCCACCGCCTCACAAACGACCTCGCCGTACTCGCCAGCGAGCACGTTGGCGACGACATCCTCAAACGTCATCCTTCCGTCTCCGGCCATCCTGGTGCTCCTCTCATCGATTCGTGGTGGAACCGACGAGTCCGGGGCCCGCGGTAGCCGCAGCCTTCCCCCCGATCGCTACGCGGGCACCGTTACACCACTTCTACCGACACGACCGCGCCGGGGACGCGCTTGCGCTTCTGCCCCGGCACCAGCCGGGCTAGAGGTTCAGCCTCCGCCGCCGCCCGGCGGCGGATCCCTGGCGATGGTCGCCTGCAGCCCGGCGGCGAGCTCGGCCTTCTCCGCGCTCGAGAGCTTCGCCCGAGGGTGCAGGATCGTATAGAACCAGGGCGGCATGCCTCCGTCGCGGACGGCGCCGGCCGCGTCGGACGCCTCCTGCGGGCTGTGCCACGTCGAGAAGTTGAGGGTGCTCCGGCCCGAGTCCACGTCGCTCTGAGTCAGCCAGGAGACAGGGGCGATGTTCGTGTACCAGAGCCACTTGGTCAGGTTACTGTGGCAGTCGAAGCAGGCCCGCGCGGCGAGCTCCCGAGTGCGGGGGCTGTCCCACCGCGGCTCCGCCTGGACCGGCGGGTTGTGGTGGCTTCGCCCGTAGGGGACGGCCTGGATGAGCACGAAGAGCGCGACCGCGCCGATCCCGCCCCACTTGAGGGCTCGCCTCCACCCCGGCCACCTCATGAGCCCTACAGTGCCCGCGCCGCTGGCCCGCCGCATCGGTGCCGGCACGGAATCCGCTGCGGGGAACTACGCTGCGATCGCCTTGATCGCGCGGAGCCGCCTCACGTCTCGCTCGCCTTCGAGCGGTCTCGCTCGGGTCGCGCTCGCGTCTGTCCTCTTCGGCTTCTCCGGCGTCTTCATCCGTCTCTCCTACGACCACGGCGCGAACGTGCCGGCGGTGCTCACGGTGCGATCGCTGACCCTGCTGCCGTGGCTGGCCGTGTTCGCGTTCGCAGCGCGTCGGGCGCGGGTGCGTGCCGCGTGGCCCCAGCTCCTCTGGCTGGGGCTCTTGCAGACGGTCAACGTCGTGACCTTCTACAGCGCCGTCTCCCGCATGTCGCCGGCGCTCGTCTCCCTGATCTTCTACGCCTACCCGGCCATCGTGGTCGTCGGGGCGCACGCCCTCGGCTGGAACCGCCTCGACGGGCTGATCGCCAGCGCCGTCGGCGCGACGCTCCTCGGAATCGTGCTCACGATCGGGCTCCCGGACAGTGGCGTAAACGCGCTCGGCGTGGCGCTCGCGATGCTGAACGCCGTGGGATACGCCGTCTACATCCTTTCCGCGCAGGCCGCCCTGCGCCGCACGGACGCGGTGACGATCATCGGGTCGGCCGGGGGGCTCTCCTCGCTGCTCCTCCTCGCGGGAAGCTTCGCCTGGGGCGTTACGCTGCCGTCGAGCACCGCCGGCATCGAGAGCCTCGCCGTGGTCGCCGTCGCGATCCTGTTCCCGCACGTCCTCATGCTCAGCGGCGTCGGGCGTCTCGGCGGCGCCTGGGGCTCGCTCGTCAGCTGTCTGGAAGTGATCACGACCGTCGTCGCGACCGCGCTCCTGCTCGGCCTCCCGCTCGGGCAGGGCGCGATCGTGGGCGGGGTCCTGATCGTGATCGGCGGCGTGGCCGCGCCGATCGTCGCCTCGCAGCGCCGCCCGCCCGCCGCAGTCCCTGCGCCGGCCGAGCGCGTCCCGTAGCCCGCTCTCGGAGACCTCTGACCGCCCCGGCGGCGCCGGGGAAGCGGCGGGCGGGGCAGGCCCTGCTACCGCTTCTTCGGCCAGAGGAGCCGGAAGGCGAACCCGGCTCCGATCAGCCCGAAGATGTACGCGGAGGCGATCTCCATGGAGACGAGGTTAGGACCCGGGCCGGACGGACCGACCGTGCACTAGGCTCGCAAGGCGATGCGCCGGCCGGTCTTCCTCGTCTACGCGCTCCTGTTCGTCAACGAGATCCAGCAGGCCGGGATCATCCCGCTGCTGCCGACCTTCAAGGAGATCTTCGGGCTCACGAAGGTCGAGACCGGGGCGATCCTCTCGATGACGACCTTCGCGACCGTCGTCGTCGCAGTCCCGGTCGGGCTCTTGGCCGACCGGGTCGGAGCGCGCGTGCTGACCGTCGGAGCGGGCTGCCTCCTCGTCGTCGCGCCACTCATGCAGGCGTTCGCGGACGGCATCTGGCCGTTCCTCGCCGGTCGCGCCCTCTTCGGAATCGCCTACGGCACCGTGTGGACGGCCGGCCTTGCCTCCATCCGCGACTCGACCTCGACGCGCCGGGCCTCGGCGCTCGGCGGGACGGTGACCGTCGGCGGCCTCGCCTACCTCACCTCGCCGCCGTTCGCGGGCTTCACTGCCCAGCACTTCGGCGTCCGCACGCCCTTCTTCGTCTTCTCGGGGCTGGCGCTGGCGGTCACGGCCGCCCTCGTTCTCTGGCCCGCTCCCCGCGCTACCGAGCGGACGCGACAGCGACTGCTCCCGGCGCTCCGGGCCGCACGCGGCGCCCACGTCGTGCGAAGCGCGATCGTCCTGATCGCGATGCTCGGGTCGGTGATGGGAGTGATCCAGCTGCTCGTCCCGCTCCGTCTCGGGCAGAACGGTCTCTCCCCGGGCGAGATCGGTGCGGCCTTCTCCGCGAGCTCGGCTCTCTGGATCCTCGTCAGCGCCTCTACCGCACGCCTCGGAGAGCGGGCCGCGCGCCTCCCGGTCGCCGGCGCCGGCGTGCTGCTCCTCGGCCTCGCTTTCATCCTCCCGATCACGACGCTCTCCACCGCCGCCCTCATCGCCTTCCTGCTCGTGCGGTCGGGCTTCGGCGCGCCGCTCTCGACGATCTCCTACCCGCTCTCCGAAGCCGGCTCACGCACGGTCGACATCGGCGCCGGGACGGTGATCGCCTTCATGAACGTCGCCTGGGGCGCAGCGGCCGTCTCGGGCCCGCTCCTCGGAGGCGTCCTCGCGCAGAGCATCGGCGAGCGCTGGACGTTCGGCGCCGTCCTCGGCTGCTGCCTAGCGGTCGGGACGTGGATCCTGGTCGCCGACCGGCGGGCGGCGCAGACCGTGGCGGCGGCGGACGCCCGGTGACTCAGAGTCGGCACGGGCTCGTCACAATTGCGCATCGCTTGGTGAGCCAAGCTCCGAGCATGAGTTCCAAGGGACGAGCGGAGCAGAACCTCCCGGACAAGCAGCCGCGCCGGCGTGCTCCCCGTCGGGGCGGGTCTCAGGCTGAATCTGCGAGACCAGGGTCGTGTCCCAGTTGCCCGGTCCCAGCCCGCAGCCGGCGCGATCAGCGGAGCAAGCCCGACCGCCGAGTCGCCTGGGTCAACGACATGCAGATTGCCGCCACCGCTTGGGCTTTCTGCGTCCCGGTCGCGACCGAGAACGTCGCCGACTTCACGCGGCTCTCCGAGCTGCTCGCCGAGCTCTACCCGCGCGCGAAACCGCTCGAGGTCCTGCCGTCGCCGCTGTAGGGGTGAGGGCACGCCTCGCCCCTACGACGACGCGGGGATCAGTGGAGCGGCGGCTCCCAACCCTCGAAGACGGGGCGCTTCCAGTCCGTGCCGACCGTCGGCGAGCTCTCCACCCACGGGCCGAGCTGGGGCTGGGGGAACTTGCAGTGGATCTCCTTCAGCTGGATGCCGTAGGAGCCGCCCGAGGTCAGGTGCTTCATCAGCACCTTGCGGGCGATCTCGTTCTCGCGCCCAGCCGGGATCGGAAAGTAGATCTTGATGAACGAGTTCGAGTAGCGGTCGAAGACGGCCGGGACGCCTTCCTCCTCGAGCAGCTCGATGTCCTCGAGCCAGTTGATGTCCTCGCCGGGCGTCGCCGCGAGGAGGTCGACGTCCTCGACGAGCGAGACGTCCTCCTGGTAGGCGAACCGCTTGCCGGAGAGGAACTCGGAGTCGATCGACTTGATCTTCTCCGGCTCCCTGTAGGCGAGCTCGTGGTGGTGGGTCGACATCCCTGTCCTCCTACTCTCCGGCGGCCCGCAGGCGCTCGACGTGCTCGGGCGGATGCGGGTGGTGGTGAACCGACTCGGGGTACTGCTGCCGCTCGACGAGGCGCTTGATCTCGGCGAGCGTCCGCTCCTCGGTCACGCCCGGGATGTAGCTCGTACCCGCGAGCGGAACCCGCGCCATCGCGGCCGCCTCCATCGTGAGCGCGCACAGGTCCTCGGGCTCGAGCGAGTGCACGTTCGTCTTCCCGCACGCGCGCGCGAGCATCTGCAGCTCGAGCGTCATCGTGTGCAGGAAGTTGTAGACGCGCTCGGCCGCGTCGTCGACGATCAGGCGCTTGCGGAGCTCCGGGTCCTGCGTCGTGATCCCGACCGGGCAGCGGCCCGTGTGGCAGTGGTAGCAGGAGCCGGCCGGCACGCCGACCGTCCCCTCGTAGTCGGTGACCCCGGGGATCTCCTTGTTGCAGTTCAACGCCATCAACGCCGAGTGTCCGATCGCAACGGCCTTCGCTCCCAGCGCGAGACACTTGGCGACGTCGGCGCCGTTCCTGATCCCGCCCGCGACGACGAGGTCGATGTCCTCCGCCAGCCCGACGTCCTCGAGCGCACGCCTGGCCTCGGGGATGGCCGCCATGAGCGGGATGCCGGTCTCCTCGGTGGCGATGTGCGGGCCGGCGCCCGTGCCGCCCTCGGCGCCGTCGAGGTAGATGATGTCCGGGCCGCACTTCGCGGCCATGCGCACGTCGTCATAGAC
>JBGPNP010000244.1:0-4788 GCA_041487575.1 Gaiellaceae bacterium
CGGCGCGAGCCTCGGCTAGTGCCCCTCCAGGCAATGTCCTCCGGCTTCTGGCGGCTGCAAAGCGGCGCCATGCGTCGTCCTCGGTCGCGCCCATACCGGCTTGGTATGGGCGCTCCCTGCGTCCTAGCCTGGCTTGCTTTTCGCGCGCCAGAAGCTCGGCAACATCACCTGAAGGGGCACTAGTCGAGGGTCACAAGGTTCTTCGTGAACGGCGTGAGCACCTCGGCGCCAGCTTCGGTCACGAGGACGAAGTCCTCGATCCGGACGCCGCCGCGGCCAGGCAGATAGACCCCCGGCTCGACTGTGACGGCGTTTCGGGCGACAAGCGTGTCGTCGCTCGCGTCGGAGAGCACCGGCAGCTCGTGGATCTCGAGCCCGACGCCGTGGCCGAGGCCGTGCAGGGCCTCGAAGCCGGCCACTACGATCTGCCCCCGCGCGATCGTGTCCAGGTCGCGCCCTGAAGCGCCCGCCCGGACGGCCGCGAGCGCGGACTCCTGCGCCGCCTGGCAGGTCGCGTAGGCGCGCCGGAGCTCATCCGAAAGCGGCCCGGTCGCGAACGTCCGCGTGCAGTCCGAGCAATAACCGTCGACCTTCGCGCCAGCGTCGACGATCACGGTCTCCCCGGGCCCGATCACCCGTGGCCCGGGATGGTGATGCGGGAGCGCCGCGTTCGGGCCGCTTGCGACGATGACGTCGAAGGCGAGGGCCTCCGCTCCCTCGTCGCGGATCGCGCGCTCCATCCACCAGGCGACCTCGGCCTCGGTGCGTCCGACGAGGCGCTCCCGAGCGAGTCGGACGAAGGCGTCGTGGAGGACGCGCGCCGAGCGGCGGATCGCCTCGAGCTCGGCCTCCTCCTTGACAGCCCTGAGCCGCTTCACGACCCGCGGCGCCGGTACGAGCGCGATCCCGCCCTCGATCAGAGCGGCATGGGCAGCGACGGTCACGTGGTCGGACTCGAAGGCGACGGGCAGCTCGGCGAGCTCCTCGAGCCGGCGCCCGAGGAAGGCGAAGAGGTCGCGCTCGGCCAGCACCGCCTCGATCCCGGGGACGGCGCGCGCGGCCTCCACATAGCGCCCGTCGGTGACGAGGACTACGCGTTCACGACTGACCGCGACTGCGGCGTTCGAGCTCTGGAATCCGATCAGGTAGCGGACGTTGACCGGGTGCGTGACGAGGAAGGTTCCCGCCTCGAGCGACCGGAGCTCGGCCCGGAGCTTCTCGATACGCGCGCTCACCGCGTCGCTGCGAGGAGCTCGAGCGCCTCGCGGTAGCCTTCTGGACCCTTGCCGATGACGCGGGCGGTGACGACGTCCTCGATCACCGAGGTCCGCCGCCACTTCTCGCGCTTCGAGATGTCCGAGAGGTGGACCTCGACGACGGGCACCTTGAGAACGTCGAGCGCGTCCCGGATGGCGTAGCTGTAGTGCGTCCAGGCACCGGGGTTGACGATGACGCCGCCGGCCCAGCGACGCGCGTCATGGCACCAGTCGATGAACTGGCCCTCATGGTTCGTCTGCAGGCAGCGGACGGACATGTCGAGGCCTCGCGCCCACTCGTAGATCTGAGTCTCGAGCTCCCGGAGGCTGAGGGTCCCGTAGATCGCCGGATCGCGCTCGCCGAGCGCGTTCAGGTTGACGCCGTTCAGAACCGCGACCTGCATCCGCGCGAGTCTACTCGGGACGCCCGCCGGGGAGAACGACGGCGGCTGGCGGCGGCCGGAGTATCCTTGCCGCGGGGACCGCGACGAAGGGAGCGAGCATGTCCGAGGGGAACAAGGCCATCGTCGAGCAAATCATGGACGAGCTCTGGAACCAGGGAAGGATCGGAGTCATCGACGAGCTCTATGCGCCGGACTATGCCGACCGGAGCGCTTCGCAGCCTCCCGGGATCCCGCCCGACCGCGAGGGGCGCAAGCAGTTCGTCCAGGCGTTTAAGGCCGCCTTTCCGGGGATCGTCGGGACTACGGAGGACGTGATTGCCGAAGGCGACAAGGTGGTGCTCCGCTGGTCGGCCCAGGGGACTCACGAGGGCGACTTCATGGGCATCCCGCCGACGGGCAGAGAGATCTTGCTCACGGGCACGACCGTGTACCGGATCGCCGGCGGGAAGATCGCGGAGGAGTGGACGCAAGCCGACATGCTCGGTCTCATGACCCAGCTCGGCGTCGTCCCGGAGATGGCGACCGCGTAACTCCTACGCGATGAGAGCGTCGAGGGCCGCGCGCACCTCGGCGTCCGGGAGCTCGTAGCCCCACACCGACTTCCCCGGCGCCTCGAGGAGGACGAGGCGCGCGCGGCCCTCCTTCGCCTTCTTGTCGCGCTTGAGCGCGGCCCAGGCGGCCTCACGGTCGGCGCGCACGGGCTTCGGAGCGAGGACGCGCTCGACCTCCTCCCGTACGGCCGGGTCGAGCCCGAGACGCCGCTCGGAGAGCGTGAGCGCCGCCGTGAGCCCGAGCGCGACCGCCTCGCCGTGGCTGACCGCTCCGTAGCCCGCTCCCGCCTCGAGCGCGTGCGCGAACGTGTGGCCGAGGTTCAGGATCGCGCGGCGGCCGTGCTCTTGTGGATCCGAGATCACCACAGCCGCCTTGAACGCGGCGCAGCCGCGGACCATCGCCTCGTCGTCGAGTGTCCAGAGCTCCTTGCCCGCGAGGAGTCCGGTCTTGACGACCTCGGCCATGCCCTCGCGCCGCTGCGCTGTGGGGAGCGTTTGCAGCGTGTCCGAGTCGATGATCACCTCCGACGGGAGATGGAAAGCGCCGGCGAGGTTCTTGCCCTTACGGAGGTTGATCCCGGTCTTCCCGCCGATGGCTGCGTCGACCTGGCCGACGAGCGTCGTCGGGACGGCGACCCAGGCGATGCCCCGCAGGTAGGTCGCGGCCGCGAAGCCGGCGATGTCGGTCGTCGTGCCGCCGCCGAGCGCGACGAGGGTTCCGCTCCGGTCGAGCGAGAGCTCCTCCCAGAGGCGCTCGACAACCGCGAGCGCCTTCGCCGGCTCCCCGGCCGGGACGGTGTGGGTCGAGGCGAGCCGGGCGCCGAGCTCCGGGCGGTGGAGCTCGAGAACCCGCTCGTCGGCGACGAGCGCGACCTCCCCGTCGCCCGGGACGAGCCGGCCGAGGCGCCCGAGGGCGCCCCGCTCGACTCGGATGCGGCAGGCCGCGAGGAGAACGCCTTCCACGTCGGCCGCGACCCCGTCCGCAGCTGCTGCGTAGATCGGCCGGCGCTCCTCGTAGAGCCGCCGGAAGCCCCGCTCGTGCCGGGCCAGCGGCCGGTCCGACCCGCGCACGCGCTCCCAGGCCGCCTCGACGTCGACGTCGACGTGCACGGTGAAGGCGCGGTCGCGCAGCCGCTCCCGGTTCTTCGGCGAGAGAACGGCGCCGCCGCCAAGCGCGACGACGGCCGGCTCCCCCGCCAGCACCTCCGCTAGCATGTCCTCCTCCAGGCGCCGAAACTCGGGCTCGCCGCGCTCGAAGAGCTCCGGGATCGACCCGTGCACGCGCTCGATCTCGGCGTCGAGGTCGACGAGGGAGCGCTCCGTCAGCCGCGCGACCTCCGCGCCGACGGTCGACTTCCCGGCGCCCATGAATCCCGCGAGCGCGAGGTGCCTGCCTATCGCGGCCTTGGGCTCCAGGGGATCCGCTCCACGTAGGCGCGGTAGGCGGCGACGAAGTCGCCGATCGAGTCGCCGCCGAACTTCTCCTTGGCCGCCCGGGCGAGCTCGAAGGCGACGCAGGCCTCGGCGACGACCGCGAGGGCCTCGACGGCTGCGACGTCGGAGCGCTCCACGAGCGCGGTCGCGGCCTCGCCGGACTCGAGGTCGGCGGAGCGGAGCGGCCGCATCAGCGTCGGCAGCGGCTTCATCGCCGCGCGCACGACGATCGGCTCGCCGTTCGAGACGCCGGCCTCGATCCCGCCGGCGCGGTTCGTCTCGCGGTGGTAGCCGCGCTCATCGCGGAAGATCTCGTCGTGGGCCTCCGAGCCGCGGAGCGCGGCGAGGGCGAGCCCGTCGCCGACCTCGACGGCCTTCACCGCCTGGATGCCCATGAGCGACCAGGCGAGGCGCGCGTCGAGGCGCTCCTCTTTCGTCGCATAGGAGCCGAGCCCGGGCGGGACGCCGGTCGCGCGCACCTGGACGACCCCGCCCAGCGTGTCGCGATCGCGCCGGGCGGCGTCGATCGCCTTCGTGATCGCCTCGCCGGTCGCCCCCCCGGCGGCGACGACCTCACTCGTCACCTCGATCCCGATCTCGCGCAAGAGCGCCTTCGCGGCCGCCCCCGCGGCCACGATCGCCGCAGTGTGCCGCGCGCTCGCGCGCTCGAGGGCGTTGCGGATGTCGTCGTGCTCGTACTTCATGACCCCGGCGAGGTCGGCGTGGCCGGGCCGAGGCAGGGTCACGGCCTCCTTCCCCTTCCCCTCCGGCTCCCCTTCGGGCGGCCACGGGCTCATCCCCCACGTCCAGTTCCTGTGGTCGAGGTTCCGGACGACGAGCGCGAGCGGCGTCCCGAGCGTCCGCCCGTGCCGGAGCCCGGCGAGCACCTCGACTCGATCGGTCTCGAGCTGCTGCCGCGGGCTCCGCCCGTACCCCTGCTGGCGGCGCCAGAGGTCGCGGTCGATCGCCTCGCGGTCAAGCAGGAGCCCGGCCGGGAGCCCGGTGACGATCGCGACGAGCGCCGGCCCGTGCGACTCGCCTGCGGTGGAGAGGCCGAGCGTCATGGCTGAAGCCTACGGCCGGATGGCGGCGCGCATGATCTCGAGCGGCGCCACGATGCCCGTCCAGCACTCGAACGAGGCC
>JBGPNP010000245.1:0-4754 GCA_041487575.1 Gaiellaceae bacterium
CGCCGCTGGAAGCCGCGGCTCTGGTAGAGCTCGGAGTCGGCGGCGAAGATCCGCTCGAGCGCCTCGGCGATCTCCCGGCTCGTCATCGGCACGCGGTGAATCTAGCACCGGAGCGCCAGACGCACGAGCGACGGCCCCGAAAGAGACATGCCTGGGGGCCTGGCACCAGGGCATGTCCCGGGGTCTGACCCCAGGACGTGGATTCCGCGGCCATGGCCCGGTGCCGGCTATGAGGACATGCCTCCTTGCGCTAGGTTCGCCTGCTGTGGGCGGGAAGCTTCTGGCCGAGACGCGAGTCGCGATCATCGGTGGCGGCATCGCGGGGTGCAGCCTCCTCTACCACCTGGCGCGGCTCGGCTGGACGGACGCCGCCCTGCTCGAGCGGCATGAGCTCACGACCGGGACAACCTGGCACGCCGCGGGGCTCTGCACGCAGTTCAGCTCGAGCCTGAACCTGATGCGGCTCCTGCGGACGAGCGTCGAGCTCTACCAGGAGCTCGACACGGTCACCTACCACCGCTGCGGGTCGCTGCGCCTCGCATCCACGGCGGATCGGGTGGACGAGTTCCGACGCGTCGCCGGAGTGACGGAGCTCGCCGGCGTCCCCTTCGAGATCGTCTCGCCCGAGCAGGCGGAGGAGCTCTTTCCGCTCCTCGACCCTCGCGGTCTACTTGCGGCCGCCTACCTACCGAGCGACGGCTGGGTCGACCCTGCGAGCGTCGCGAACGCGCTCGCCAAGGCGGCACGGGCGCGCGGGGCGCGCATCTTCCGCCACACGCAGGTGACCGCGATCGAGCGCGCCCGCGGGGGCTGGGAGCTCGACACGCCGCGGGGCCGGATCCGCACCGGCGTCGTCGTGAACGCGGCCGGAATGTGGGCGCGGGAAGTCGCGCGGATGGCCGGAGCGGACCTGCCCATCGTGCCGATGCAGCACCAGTACGTCCTCACCGAGAACCTCGACGCGGTCCGCGCACTCGACCGCGAGCTTCCAGTGCTGCGCGACCCGGAGGCCTCCTTCTACGCCCGGCAGGACGGCGACGGCCTCCTCGTCGGGCCGTTCGAGCGCGGCCCGCGCACGTGGGCGCTCGACGGGATCCCGCGAGGCTTCCAGAGCCGGCTCCTCAGGCCGGACCTGAAGCGCATCGCCGGCGAGCTCGAGGCGGCCGGCGAGCGCGTCCCCGACTTCGCGGCCGCGGGGATCAAGAAGGCGCTCTGCGGCCCCGACGGCTACACGGCCGACGGCCGCTGCCTCATGGGGCCGGTCCCGGGGCTGCGCGACTTCTGGGTGCTCGCGGGCTTCTCGATCTTCGGCATCGTCTTCTCGGGCGGCGCGGGACGCTACGCGGCCGAGTGGATCGTCGAGGGCCAGCCGAGCGACACGATGTGGGAGCTCGACGTCCGCCGCTTCGGCGATTACGCGCGCCCGACTGCGTACGTCGCCGCACGGGCCTGCGAGGTCTACGAGCACGAGTACGCGATCCACTACCCGGAGGAGGAGCGCCCCGCCGGGCGGCCGCTCAAGACGAGCCCGCTCTACGAGCGGCTGCTCGAGCGCGGCGCGGTCTACGGCGCCCGCTTCGGCTGGGAGCGGCCGCTCTGGTTCGCGCGCGAGGGGCCGGCGCGGGACGAGTACTCGTTGCGCCGGGGGAACTGGCACGAGGCAGTCGGCGAGGAGTGCCGGGCCGTCCGCTCTCGGGTCGGCGTCCTCGACCAGACGAGCTTCGCCAAGTACGAGCTCTCGGGCCCGGGCGCGGAGCGGGCGCTCGACCGCTTGTGCGCGAACTCGCTCCCCGGCGCCGTCGGGCGGATCGCGCTCACGCAGATGTGCACGCCGCGGGGCGGGATCGAGTGCGACGTCACCGTCACCCGGCTCGCCGCGGATCGCTTCTACGTCGTCTCCGCAGCGGCGACGGCCGCGCACGACCACGACTGGATCGCGCGGCACCTGCCCGAGGACGGCTCCGTTCGCCTCGAGGACGTCACCGAGCGCTACGCCGTCCTCACCCTCGCGGGGCCGCGCTCGCGCGAGCTCCTCGAGCGCGTGACCGGCGCGGACTGTTCCGGCGAGGCCTTTCCGTTCTTCGCCTGCCGCGAGCTCGACGGTGTCAGGGCGCTCCGCCTCTCCTACGTCGGGGAGCTCGGCTACGAGCTCCACCACCCGATCGAACTCCAGCGCGACCTCTACGACCGGCTGCTCGAGGCCGGCGCGGAACTCGGCCTCGTCGACTTCGGCTACCGAGCGCTCGACTCGCTGCGGCTTGAGAAGGCCTACCGCCTCTGGGGCGCGGACATGTCCGCCGACTGGACGCCGCTCGAAGCCGGCTTGGAGCGCTTCGTGCGCTTCGACAAGGACTTCATCGGGAGGGAGGCGCTCCTCCGTCAGCGCGAGGAAGGTGTCCGGCGGAGGCTTGCCTGCCTGGTCGTCGACGTCGCGGACGCCGATCCGCACGGCTACGAGCCGATCCTCGCCGGCGGCCGCCCGATCGGCTACGTGGCCTCGGGCGGCTACGGCCACGTCGTCGGCGTGGCGATCGCGCTCGCGTACCTCCCGGTCGGTCACGGCGAGCCGGGCACCGAGCTTACCGTCGAGATTCTCGGCGAGCGGAGGCCCGCCCGTGTCGTCGCCCAGCCGCTCTACGACCCCACGAACGAACGGCTGCTGGCTTGACACACCGCGCGCCGGCTCCGAGATTACGGGGACGCACGAGCACTCCTTCACGGCGCCGTTTGCGAAGACGAGCTGGGACCTCGAGCCCGGACGCACGGTCCTCGTCAACATCGACCCCCAGAACGACTTCCTCCACCCCGAGGGCTGGTACGCGCAGAGCGGCGTGGACATCTCGCACATGCGGCGGGTGATCGAACCGACGAAGCAGCTCGTCGGCGAGGCGCGACGTCGGGGAGTCCCGGTCGTGTGGACGCGCCACGGCTTCCGGGACGAGCGGGACGCGGGGACGCTCTTCCACCTGCGGCCGTTCCTCAGAGACGGCGGCCTGCGGACGGACACGTGGGGCTACGAGATCCTCGCCGAGCTCGAGCCGCGCGAGGCCGAGTGGCTCGTCCACAAGAGCCGGCTCTCCGCCTTCTACAACACGAACCTCGAGCTCGTCCTGCGCGGCCTCGGCGCGGTCACGGTCGTCTTCACCGGGGTCTTGACGAACCAGTGCGTCGCGGCGACGACGAAGGATGCGACGTTCCGGGACTTCCTCCCGATCATCGTCGAGGAGGCGACCGGCACGACCCTGCCGCACCTGCACGCGCCCGCGCTCGAGATGGTGAGCGTCGGCTGGGGCCAGGTGACGAGCCTCGAGGACGTCCTCGGCCAGCTCGGCAGGTTCCCCAGCGGAGAGGAGCAGCGATGAAGATCGGCGCCAACTTCCTTCCCGAGGACTTCCCCGTCTTCATCGAGTCCCTGCAGGCGGCCGAGCGGGCCGGCTACGCGCGCGCCTGGGTCGTGGACTCGCAGATGCTCTGGGAGGACGTCTGGGTCTACATGACGCGCGCCCTCCTCGCCACGGAGCGGATCCAGCTCGGCGTCGCCGTGGCGAACCCGCTCACGCGCCACTTCACGGTGAGCGCGAGCGCGGCGGCGACGCTGGCGCGGCTCCATCCCGGACGGGTCGCCCTCGGCATGGGCCGCGGCGACAGCGCGGTGCGGACGCTCGGGCTGAAGCAAGTTGCGACGGCGAAGCTCGCCGCGATGATTCCGCAGATCCGCGAGCTCATGGCAGGCCACGAGGTCGATTACGACGGCACGCCGATCCGGATCCGCTGGGCGAGCGGGGAGCGGGTGCCGATCCTCATGGCCGCGACCGGGCCGCGGAACCTGCGGCTGGCGGGCTCACTCGCGGACATCGCGATGCTCCAGGTCGGCGTCCACCCCGCTTCGGTGCGCTGGGCGATCGACCACGTGCGCGCCGGGGCGGAGGAGGCCGGGCGCGATCCGGGCGACGTCGAGATCGCCCTCTTCTGCGGGATGTGGGTCTCGGACGACATGGGGGAGGCGCGCGCCGAGTCCCGCTGGTCGGCCGCGTGCGCCGCGAACCACCTCGGAGACGTGATGCGCCGGAACCCCGAGCACGGGATGCCCGAGCCGCTCACGCGGCTCGTCGAGGCCCGCACGCAGCACTACGACTACTACGCGGGCCACCTGGACTCGTCTGCCGAGCACACCGGCTGGCTGACGGAGGAGCACATCGACGACTTCGCCGTGTGCGGCCCCGCCGAGCGGTGCCTCGAGCGGATGCGCGAGCTCGCCGACCTCGGCGTCGGCGAGATCTCGTCCGCCTATCTCAACGGCCAGATCGCGCAGCTGGAGCGGGTCGGCCGCGAGATCGTCCCGGCCCTCGTCGCGCTGCCAGCTTGATGCCCGCGCCGCCGGCCTCCCGCAACCGCCCACGCCCCCGCCCTGGGTGGGGAACCCCGGGGGCCCCACCAGGACCCTCGGGCCCCGAGTCCACCCTCCACCCGCGTCGGAGCGTACGCCCGAACGCCACGGAAGTGTGGAACGGGACCGTGCCAACTTCGAGCCGAGACCGTGTCAGCTTTCCCCCAGAAAGCCGGAGGCCGCGATGAAGCGAATCGGCGTCGACGTCGGCGGCACCTTCACCGACCTCATCCTCGTGGACGAGGAGTCGGGCCGGATCACCGTCGACAAGGTCCCATCCACTCCCGACGACCCGGCCCGCGGCGTGATCGACGGCGCCCGCGACCTCTGCGCCAAGGCGGGCGTCACGCTGGCGCAAGTCGACAAC
>JBGPNP010000246.1:0-4742 GCA_041487575.1 Gaiellaceae bacterium
CGCCCGAGCGGAACCGGCTGAGCATCTCGACGGCGACGGGGTAGCCGGCCATCCGCTCGCGAAACGTGTTGAGGTGTTGCTGCGCGAGCACCGTCGTCGGCACGAGGACCGCCACCTGCGTGCCGTCGGTCACGGCCTTGAACGCCGCGCGCACTGCCACCTCCGTCTTGCCGAAGCCGACGTCCCCGCAGATAAGACGGTCCATCGGGCGCGGCTCCTCGAGGTCCTCCTTGACGGCTTCGATCGCCCGCTGCTGGTCCGGCGTCTCCTCGTACGGAAAGCTCGCCTCGAGCTCCTCGAGGAGGTCACCGTCCACCTCGAAGGCGACGCCGGCCGCGCGCTGGCGCTGCGCGTAGAGCCCGATGAGCTCGCCGGCGAGCTCGCGCGCCCCGTCCCGGGCGCGGGTCTTGACCAGCTGCCACGCCTTGCCGCCGAGCTTCGAGAGCGCGGGCGAATGCCCGTCGGCCCCGACGTAGCGCGAGACCTTGCCGATCTGCTCGTGCGGGACGTAGAGGCGATCGTCGCCCTTGAACGCCAGGAAGAGATAGTCGCGAGTGACTCCGGCGACCGTCTTCGTCTCGAACCCGAGGAGCCTGCCGACGCCGTGGTCCTCGTGGACCACATAGTCGCCGGTGCGGAGGTCAGCGAAGCTCTGGAGCGCGCGGCCCAGCCTGGCGTCCGTCCGCGGGGGCCGCTTGCGGAAGACCTGCGTGTCCGGGACGAGGACGAGCCCGAGCTCTCGCGTGACGAAGCCGCGGCGAGCCGGCGAGACGGCGAAGAAGACGCCGGGCTCGCGCGGCAGGTCGGCGCCGGGCTCCAGGACCGGCGGGTGGATCCGCCGGAGCATGGCCTTCGTCCGGAGGGCTTCGCCGCGGTGCGCGAACGTGACGACGACGCGGCTCCCGCCGCGGACGAAGCCGGCGAGGTCCTTCTCGGCCTCGGCGACGCCGCGAGCGGCGACGGCCGGCCGCTGCGCCTCGAAGGAGTAGCGCTGACCCGCGGGGAGCTCGTCGAGCCGGACGGCGCCGCGGAGGCCGAGCTCCACGCCGAGCTCCTCGCGCCAGGTCTTGCGTACCTCGGCTTCCTGCCAGACGAGGTCGGGAGTGGGCAGCGGCGCGACGAGGTCGCCGGGCGCGCGGGGCGGCTCGCCGTCGGCCCGCAGGCCGGGCTCCACCGCGTCCGCTCGGCGCTCGGCCGCAGGGTGGATCACGGCCTCGTCGACGTCGTGGAGCGTCCGCTGCGTGAACGGCGAGAAGGCCCGGATCGACTCGATCTCGTCGCCGAAGAGCTCGATGCGGTACGGCTCGCGGCCTGTGGACGGGTACACGTCGACGATGCCGCCGCGGACGGCGAAGTGGCCGCGCTCCTCGACGCGCTCGCCACGCTCGTACCCGGCGAGCGCGAGGCGCTCCGCGAGGCCGTCGGCGCCGGGTTCGTCGCCGGCCCGGAGGCGGAGCGTCTCCGGGCGAAGCCCGGCCGGCGGCAGCCCCTCGGCCAGTCCGAGCGCGGAGGCGCAAACGAGCCCGCCGGCGGCCAGCACCTCGAGCGCGCGGGCCCGCTCTCCGACGAGGTGGGGCGGGGGCTCGAGCCCGCTTTCGAAGCGGACGCCGCGCGAGGCGAAGAGGCCGACCGAGTCCTCGCCGAGGAACCATCCCGCCGCCTCGGCGGCGTCGCGCGCATCCCGGTCGTCCGGGAAGAGGCAGACGTGCGGCCCCCCGCGTGCGAGGTGGAGCGAGGCGAGGAAGAGCGGAAGGAGCGAGGCGGAGACGCGCGCGTCGTCGGGCTCCGCGACGAAGGCGCGAAGCCGCTCGCTCGCGGCGAACTCGCGGGCGAAGACGTGCAAGACAGGCAGGTCCATGACGACGGCCGGAACCATGGGGTTCCGGGAAGGCCATGGTAGCCGGACGGAACCGTCTAGACTCGCCTCCTTGGCCGGTGAGCTCGTCCCGATCGGTCTGCGCCCCCAGCTCGTGGCCTCCTTCGACCCGCCGGGAGCCGCGGAGCGCTTCGCCGCCTGGCGGGAGCGGAACGCCGACGCGCTTGCGTCGCTGCCGCCCGACGCGTACCGAGTGGAGTACGGCCGCACCGGCGCGGGCCTCTTCGTACGCGTTCGGATCGCCGAGGAGCGCGTGCCGCCGAGCCTCGCTCCGGCCTGAGGTCGGCAACCTCGAGCGGGACGGCCCGGTCGTGCGCCCGTCGGGCCCTGCGTCCCCCGGGTGTGGTAGCCCTAACCTCCTCCCCGCTTCGAGCGTACAGCCGAGAAGCGCGCGTGTGTGTCACGGACCGTGCCGAAGCTGGAACTTCCCGCGCGCGGGCTGCGCGTCGGCTACGACCGCTCGTGGAAGCGCTGCTGCGCGTCTTCGAGGCCGGCGAGAGCCGCTGCCTCGGCGGCGTCTGCCGCCCGCGCTACGAGGCCGTCGACATCCAGCTCGGGCGGGAAGTCCGAGAGAACATAGTCGGCCAGCGACCGCCGGTCGCCGCGCTCGGGCCGCCCCACGCCGACCCGGAGCCGCAGGAACTCCTGCGTTCCGAGCGCTTGCGCCACCGACTTGAGACCGTTGTGCCCGGCCAGTCCCCCGCCGAGCCGCGCCTGCAGCCGGCCCGCCTCGAGGTCGACCTCGTCGTGCACGACGAGGAGCTGCTCCGGCGACACCTTGAAGAACCGCACCGCCGGACCGACCGCGCGGCCCGACTCGTTCATGTACGTCTGGGGCTTGAGAAGCACGACCCTGCGGCCGTCGATCCGCACGTCGGCGAGCTCCCCGGAGAACTTCCCCCGCCAGGAGCCGCCGTGCCGGCGCGCGAGCTCATCACAAACCATAAAGCCGACGTTGTGCCGGTTGGCCGCGTACTCACGTCCGGGGTTTCCCAGCCCGGCAACGAGGAGATCGAGCGTCGAGGCTTCCTCGCCCCGACGGAAGAGCCGCACGGCCTACTCGCCGGACTCGGGCTCGGCCGGCTCCTCGGCGGCCTCGGGCACGCCTTCGACCGCCTCCTCGGGCAGCTCGCGAGTGGGCAGCATTACGCTCGCGACGAGCGTTGCCGCGTCGTCGAGCACCTTGACCCCGGACAGCGCCGTCAGATCGGCAACGCGCGCGCTGTCCCCGATCTCGAGCGCGGAGACGTCGAGCGTGACGCGGTCGGGAACGTCCATAGGGAGCGCCTCGACGTTCACCTCTCGCAGGAGCTGGGCCAGAACACCGCCCCGCGCGACGCCTTCAGCAGTGCCGACGAGCTCGACGGCGATCTGCATGTGGATCGGCTGGTCGAGCCGGACTTCGTGCAAGTCCACGTGGAGGAGCTTCGCGCGGGTCGGATCGACCTGGTAGTCCTTGAGCACAGCATGATGGGGCCGCGGCTCTCCCTCGAGTATGACGTCGAGGATGGCGTGGAGGCCATGCCCTCCGCCCAGCACGCGCCGGAGCTCCCGCTCCGACACGGTAAACGGCTGCGCCTCGTGGCCTGAGCCGTAGAGGACGCCGGGCACGAGGCCCTCGCGGCGCAAGCGCCGGGACGCCCGGCTTCCGCCCGCGTCGCGCGCCTTGACCTCGAGCTTCATGCGTTCGCCCGCCATGTCCGGCCGGCAAGTGTATCCGAACCGCTAGGAGCTCCTGACGGAGGGACCACGCGTCGATCGGGTGCGCTGGGCGGCGTGAGGCAAGGATGCAGGGAGCGCCCATATCAACCCGAGTGGGGTATCCGCTTGACTCACCTTTGTGCTCGAGGTCGCATTGCGCGTTGGGATTGGGGCCGCTACTGGAGGCCTCCGCTCGGCGGAGCTGACAACGAGACGGCTTGAACACGCCACTTTGGCAGAGGCAGTCATGACCCGAGTCCGGGCCGGCGAGGACGGCTTGGTGCCTGAGCGTACAAAGGGGAGTAATCCGGATACCCCACTCAAGCCGATATGGGCGCGACCGAGGACGCGGCCTCGCGCCGTCCAGCGCGGCCGGGCGGCCCGTGCTTCATTTGGAAACGAGTTCTTAGCCCGCCGGGCGGCGCACGGGGCGAGGCCCGGCGGGCCACCGTACAATCCGGAAGGAGGAGCCGTGAGCCAAGTCGCCGATCACGTCGAAGCCGCCCGCGAGGCGCTGGACCGCCACGCCTGGCGGGAGGCCTACGATCTCCTCAAGGAAGCTGACCGGACGAAGGGGCTCTCGGCCGAGGAGCTCGAGCTCTTCGCCGAGGCCGCGATGTGGGTCGCCGAGCTGAAGGAGCACATGACCGCGCTGGAGCGCGCGTTCGCCGCGCACGTGAAGGCAGGTGACCGCCGCCGCGCCGCCCTCCTCGCGACCACGCTTGCCCACCACTACGGGTTCTTGCTCCAGAAGTCTCGCGCGCAGGGGTGGCTCGGCCAGGCCGATCGTCTCCTCGACCAGGAGCCCGAGGAGACGATCGAGCACGGCTGGCTCGCGATCCAGAAGGCGCTCGTGGCTTTCAACAAGGGCGACCTCGACTCTATGCTCGCACTCGGCCGCGAGCCCGAGCGCCTCGGCAGGATGTTCGGCAACCGCAACGTCGAGGTCATCGGCATCCAGCGCCAGGGAATGGCGCTCGTCGAGAAGGGCGAGATCGACGAAGGGCTCGGGCTCCTCGACCTCGCGAGCGCAGCCGCCGCCGCCGGCGAGCTCACCCCGTGGGAGACCCTCGTCGTGTACTGCAACACGATCGGTTCCTGCCGCGACCGGGCGGACTACGGGCGCGCGTTCGAGTGGACGGACATCGCGAAGGACTGGTGCGAG
>JBGPNP010000247.1:0-4711 GCA_041487575.1 Gaiellaceae bacterium
CGGATCGTCAGCCCGCTCTTCACGCCGCGCGCGGTCGCGCGGTACGAGGGCTACGCGCGTGAGCTTGCGCGCGAGACGCTCGACACGGCGCTCGCCCGCGACGAGTTCGACTTCATCGAGGCGATCGCCATGCCGTTCCCGATCAACGTCCTCCTGCGCATCCTCGGCTGCTCGCGCGAGGACGCGCCGAAGCTCGTCGAGCTCTCCGACCGGATGATCGCGAACACCGACCCGGACCTCTCGACGCTCGTCGGCGACAAGGAGGACACGAGCGCGTACCGGCTCTTGCCCTTCCGCAGCCCGGCCGGGCTCGAGCTCTTCGAGTTCGCCCATGCCCTGGCCGCGGAGCGCCGGGCCGAGCCTCGGGACGACCTCGTCTCGAAGCTCGTGCACGCGGAGGTGGACGGAGACCGGCTGACCGAGCGCGAGCTGGACAACTTCTTCACCCTCCTCGTGATCGCCGGAAACGAGACCACCCGGCAGACGCTCTCCCACGCGATGCTCGCGCTCATGGAGCATCCGGACGAGTGGCGGCGGCTCCGTGACGACGCTTCGCTGATACCGACTGCGGTGGAGGAGTTCATCCGCTGGGCCTCGCCGGTCTTCCACTTCCGCCGAACGGCGACGCGCGAGACGGAGCTCCGCGGCGTTTCGATCAAGCGGGGCGACAAGGTCGTCGTGTGGTACGTGTCGGCGAACTTCGACGAGGACGTCTTCCCCGACCCGTACCGCTTCGACGTCGCCCGCCGGCCGAACGAGCATGCGGCTTTCGGCCCCGGCGGACCGCACTTCTGCCTTGGTGCCTGGCTCGCCCGGCTCGAGGTGCGCGTCATGTTCGAGGAGCTCCTGCCCCGGATCGAGGACATGGAGCTCACCGGCCCCGTTCGGCGCATCCGCTCGAACTTCGCCAACGGCTTCAAGCAGATGCCGGTTCGGGTTAAGCTCGCCTGATGACCCAGTGGATTCGCCTAGCCTCGACGCACGACCTCGCGGACGGCGACGTCGCCTCCTACGAGGTCGGGGACAGGTACGTCGCAGTCGCCTGTGTCGCGGGCTCCTACTACGCCTTGGACGACACCTGCACCCATCGCGGCTGCTCGCTCTCGGAGGGCGAGCTCGACGGCACCACTCTCGTGTGCCCGTGCCACGCCGGCGAGTTCGACGTACGGACGGGCGAGGTGCTCGACGGCCCGCCCCCGGATCCCGTCGCGACGTATCCGGTGCGGGTCTCGACGGACGACATCGAGATCGAGGTCTAGCTCGCGCTCGAGGCGCCGGGGCAGCACGCGGCCGGTCGCCAGCCGCACGTAGAGCGCGTCCGCGAGCCCGGCTCTCGGCCCCGTCTCCGGGAGTCGCGGCGGCTCGGGCTGCCGAGGCCTTGCGGCTCTCGCAGGCCGCGGCGCTGTTCTTGACAGAAGCTCGGCACGGAAGCCAGGGAACCGTTCCGTGAGGTCGGCGAGGATCCAGATCGTCGTCCGCAGCTCGCCTTGGTCGGGCATGCCGCGGATCGTGCGCCTCGGCGACCCGCGCGACAAGATGGCCGAAGCAGACATGTCCCGCGGAGACATGCCCCGGGTTCTGGCACCGGGACGGGTTCTGGCACCGGGACGGGTTCTGGCACCGGGACGGGTTCTGGCACCGGGACGGGTTCTGGCACCGGGACGGGTTCTGGCACCGGGACACGTCCTCCGGAGACACCCTGGGGCTCCGGCGCGCCCCTAGGATTAGGATCGTCCCGTGACCGGCCGGGCCCGAAGGCGCGCCGTCGCCGTCCTCGACGGGAACATCGAGGTGTTCGGGCGGGCGGGCTACCGGGTAGCGGCGCGTACAGACCCGCTCGAGGCTCGGCTCGAGTCCCCGAGCGGCAAGCTTCCCCTCGTCCTCAGGATGGCCGGTGACGGGCGCGTCTTCGGCGGGAGCTTTGGGCTCGAGGTGTCGACCGCCGAGCCCGTCCTACCGCCTTCACGGGGCCTCGGGGCGCGGGGCCGGGGGCTCGTGCGCATGACCGGCGTCTCGTTCCGGGCCCGGCGCGGCGACGCGGAGGGGACTCGGCTCGCGGAGGCCCTCTCGGGCGACCGCCGCCTCGGCGACGCCCTCCGTGAGGTGCACTTCGAGCGCCTGCGTGTCGAGCCGGACGGCCGGGCCGTCATCCGGCACATGGGCGGCTCCGTCGTCTGGTTCCTCTTCCCGCCGCTCGTGCGCCCGATCCCGTTCGTCGACGCGCAGGCGCGCGCGACCGTCGCAGCCCTCGAGGCCTTCGCGCGCGCCGGTAGAGGCGCGTAGAGCGAGACGCGTCTCCCCCTACGCGATCGTCACGCCTCGTTCGTGGAGTACTCGAACGGCTCTTCCTCGCCGAGGATCTGCTCGCGCAGCCAGCGGCGGGTGTCGGGGCCCGTCGCCGGGTTGAAGAGGACGCCGAGAGCGATCCCGGTGAGGAGGAGCGTGGCGTTGCGACCCTTGTGTGCGTCCTTCCCCTTGACCCTCTGGCCGGCGCGCCGCAACTCCTCGACTGCGTGGCGCAGCTCGTCCTGGAGCTCCTTGTCGCGGGCGACCTTGAGCGCGAGGCCCTTTCTGTCCCGGCCGCCGATGAGCTCGTCGTAGATCTTCGCGGCCGAGTCGTACGCCTTCTTGACGTGCTCGTGGAGCTCGTCGTCGTGCGCGATCCGCTCGACGTACGGCTTTGCCACGTCTACCACTCCGCTGACCTTGTCCTTGGCCTTCATCCCCGTCCTTTCCGTCGATCTCCGCGCCATCTTACCCCCAGTCCGCGCGCCGACCTGCGCACAGTTGACCATGCCCGTGCCAGAATCCGGATCGATGGGCCGCCTGCGAACGCTTGCGAGGGCCGTCGCCTGGGGCCTCGGCTTCCTCGTCTACGTCTGGGTCGCCGGCGTTCACTACGCCGACGAGGTGCGGCGGCGCAAGGCCGTTCGCCGCCGGTGACGAGCGGCGATACAATCAGCGCCAATTATGGCTTTGGTAGGGCCGCGGGACTGTTACAACCGTTGCAGTAGGTCGGTCGAGATAGGAGGGCGAACGCGCTGATGGAAGGCTGGACCCGTTCGGTCATCCGCTACCGCTGGCTCGTGCTCGGAGCGTGGATTCTCGTCGTGCTCGCCTCGTTCGTCGCCACGCGGAGCCTCGGCGGTCTGTTGACGAACCGCTTCAGCCTCCCCGGGACGGACACGCAGCGGGCCGAGCAGATCCTCGAGCGCCACTTCGGGCAGCGCTCAGCGGGGTCGTTCATCGTCGTCGCACGCTCGACCTCGGAGCCCGTGATCGCCTTCCGCTCGGCGCTCGCCGCCGCCGGCAAGCGGGCGGCGGCGGCCGTCCCGAGCGGCGCCTTCGTCGGCGTCGAGCCGGTCTCCTCGAACGTCGCCAGCGCGACGATCGTGTCGAACCTCGAGCCGGCCGACGCGAAGAGCTACACGGACGACGTCCGCCGGGCGCTCGGGAAGATCGAGGGTGTCCAGCTCCTCGTCACGGGCCAGGCCGCGATCGAGACCGACCTCGAGCCGGTCCAGAACAACGACCTGAAGAAGGGCGAGTTCCTGCTCGCGATCCCGATCGCCTTCGTCATCCTCGTCCTCGTCTTCGGGACTCTCGCCTTCCTCATCCCCTTCATGTTCGCGCTCTCGGCGATCCCGGCGACTCTCGGGGTCGTCTGGATCTTCGCGAACACGATGGAGCTATCGACCTACGTGACCCAGCTCGTCTCGCTGATCGGGCTCGGGATCTCGGTCGACTACTCGCTCCTCATCGTCTACCGCTACCGCGAGGAGCGAAGGAGCGGCCTCTCGAAGGAGGACGCGATCGTCAACACGATGGCCACGGCCGGTCGCGCCGTCGTCTTCAGCGGCACGGCAGTCGCGATCGGGCTTGCGCTCCTCCTCGCCATGCCGCTCCCGTTCATCCGGGGCTTCGGTGTCGCCGGGCTGACGATCCCGATCGTCTCGGTCCTCTGTGCCCTCACGCTCCTGCCGGCGCTTCTCTACCTCACCGCCGACGGCCTCGACCGCGTCCGCTTCGTCCCCAGAAGGCGGTTCCTCTTCCACGGCGCCGAGCGCGAGGGGCAGTTCTGGCTCCGCTTCTCCCGGGCGATCATGCGCCGCCCGCTCGCGTTCCTCCTTCTCGCGATCACGCTGCTCGTCAGTGCCGGGATCCCGGCTTTCTGGATCAGCGTCGGGCCGGGCACGAACAAGGGCATCCCGCAGAACCTCGAGTCCACTCGGGCGCTGAACATCCTCGGCGCGGCCGCGGGGCAGGGCGCGACCGCGCCGACCGACGTCATCGTCGACACCGGCCGCCCGGGCGGGGCCAGGGACGCGGCGGTGCTCGCGGCTCTCGGGCGGCTCGAGAATGGCTTACGAGCTGACCCCGAGACGAGCAACGTTGTCTTCGGGAGCGGGTCGCAGTACGTCGACCCGACGGGGCGCTACCTGCACCTGCAGACGTCCGGCCGGAGCGAATACGGGACGCCGAGCGCGATCGCCTTCGTCCACCGCTTCCGCGACCGGATCGCCCCCGCCGCGCGTTTCCCGCAGGGCGTCAGGGTGTACGCGGGCGGCGGTCCGCCGTCGAGCGTCGACTTCCTCCACCTGACCTACGGGACGTTCCCATGGCTCGTCCTCGGCGTGCTTGCGCTCACGTACTTCCTCCTCCTGCGGGCCTTCCGCTCGATCATCCTCCCGCTCAAGGCGATCGTCCTGAA
>JBGPNP010000248.1:0-4693 GCA_041487575.1 Gaiellaceae bacterium
AAGACCCGCGCGAGAGACGGGGCCCGCGAGCTCGCGGGTGAGCTGATCGCGCTCTATGCGCAGCGCCAGCGCGCCGCCGGGGTCGCTTACGAGGTCGACGGCGAGCTCCTCGAGGAGCTCGAGGCGAGCTTCGCGTACGAGGAGACGCCCGACCAGCAGCGCGCGATCGAGGCGGTGAAGGAGGACCTCGAGGAGGCGCGCCCGATGGACCGGCTGATCTGCGGGGATGTCGGCTTCGGCAAGACGGAGGTGGCAGTGCGCGCGGCCTTCGCCGTGGCCGCGAACGGAAGGCAGACGCTCGTCCTCTCCCCGACGACGATCCTCGCGCAGCAGCACTGGAACACGTTCCGCGAGCGCTACCGCGACTTCCCGATCAACGTCGAGATGGTCTCGCGCTTCCGCAAGCCAGCGGAGGTCAAGCGCGTCCTCGCCGACTTCGCCGCCGGCAGGGCCGACGTCCTCATCGGCACGCACCGCGTCCTCTCCCGCGACGTGATCCCGAAGGACCTCGGGCTCGTCATCGTGGACGAGGAGCAACGGTTCGGTGTCGCCCAGAAGGAGCTCCTGCGCCAGCTCCGGCTCGAGGTGGACGTGCTTGCGCTCTCGGCGACGCCGATCCCGCGCACGCTCCACATGTCGCTCTCCGGCCTGCGGGACATCTCTGTGATCGAGACGCCGCCTCAGGGCCGCCGTCCGATCCGCACGCACGTCGGCGAGTTCGACGAGGAGGCCGTGAAGCTGGCGCTCGAGCGCGAGCTGGAGCGCGGCGGGCAGTCCTTCTTCCTCCACAACCGGGTCGAGACGATCGAGGAGCGGGCCGAGGCGCTGCGCCAGCTCTGCCCGGAGGTGCGTTTCATCGTCGTCCACGGGCAGCTCCCGGAGCGCGAGCTCGAGCAGCGGATGCTCTCGTTCCTCGCGGGCGACGTGGACGTCCTCGTCTCGACGACGATCATCGAGTCGGGTCTCGACATCCCGCAGGCGAACACGCTCGTCGTCGAGCGGGCGGACATGCTCGGGCTCGCGCAGCTCTACCAGATCCGCGGGCGCGTCGGCCGGAGCGACGTCACGGCCCACGCCTACCTCTTCTACCCCGACGGCGCCGAGCTGACGCAGGAGGCCCGCGCCCGCCTCGCCGCGCTCGCCGACCACACAGAGCTCGGCGCCGGCTTCTCGATCGCCATGCGCGACCTCGAGATCCGAGGCGCCGGCAACCTCCTCGGGAGCGAGCAGTCCGGGCATGTCGCCGCGGTCGGGTTCGAGCTCTACCTCGAGCTCCTCGGCGAGGCCGTCGCCGAGCTCACCGGCTCGCGGCGGGCGGTCACGCGGCCCGTGCGCATCGACGCGGCCGTCAACGCCTACGTGCCGGCCGCCTACGTCGAGGCCGAGGCGCAGAAGATCGACCTGCATCGCCGCCTCGCCCTCGTCGAGTCCGAGGACGAGCTCCGGGAGCTCCGCGCGGCCGTCGAGGACCGGTTCGGCCCGCCGCCCGAGGCGGTCGAGAACCTCTTCACGATCCAGGAGGCGAAGCTAAAGCTGGCCCGGCTCGGGGCGGACTACCTCGTCTTCCGCGGGGGCAAGGCGACCGTGGGCCCGCTCGTCCTCGGCTCGGCCGAGCTCCGCGGCCTGAGAGCGCTCCGCGACACGGCCGTCTACTCGGGCGCCCGTCGCGAGGTTTCGCAGCGTGCAAACCAGTTCAAGGGGGCGCTCGAATTGGTCGATGCTATCCTTGACCTCCGGCTGGTCGCCTGAGGCCAAGCCGCTTTTTTATGTCGTTCTTCACGCGCCGAGCCTTCCTCCCTCTCGTCCTAGTCGCCGCCGTCGCGCTGGTCGCGTCAGCCTGCGGCGGAGGCCAGAAGGCGGCCGACACGAGCAAGAACCAGGCCACGCCGCCGCCGGCCGTCTCGAGCACGGTCCCGCCCGACGCGATCGCGCTCGTCGGCGGCGAGAAGATCCTCAGGACCGACTTCGACGTGCTCCTCGCGCAGGCGAAGCAGGGGTACGAGCAGCAGAAACAGCCGTTCCCTGCCCCGGGCACGCCCGAGTACGAGACGCTCAAGTCGCAGGCCGTCGACTACCTCGTCCAGCGAGCCGAGTTCCGCCAGGAGGCGAAGGCGATGGGGATCGCCGTCACTCCGGCCGACGTCGACAAGCGGCTCGCCGATCTCAAGCAGCAGTACTTCGGCGGCGACGAGGCCAAGTTCCAGGATCAGATGAAGCAGGCCGGTCTCACGCTCGACCAGGTCAAGGCCGACCTCGAAGCCCGGGTCATCTCCGACAAGCTCTTCGCGGCAGTGACGAAAGACGTCCCGGTCGCGGACGCCGACGTCAAGAAGTACTACGACGACAACAAGGATCAGTACCCACCGACGCGCGACGTACGCCATATCCTCGTGAAGTCGAAGACGAAGGCGGACGACCTCTACCGGCAGCTCCAGAACGGCGCCGATTTCGCGAAACTCGCGAAGAAGTTCTCGACGGACCCTGGCTCGAAGGACAAGGGGGGCGTCTACAAGGCCGTCGGCAAGGGCCAGTTCGTCGCCGAGTTCGACAGCTACCTCTTCGACCCGAAAACGAAGACCGGTGAAGTCTCGAAGCCGATCAAGACTCAGTTCGGTTGGCACATCATCGAGCCGCTCTCCGACATCAAGGAGACGACCTTCGACTCGCTCAAGGATCAGATCCGCTCGCAGCTCCTCAAGAAGAAGCAGAACGACGTGATGGCGAAGTGGGTCGCCGGCCTGGCGAAGAAGTTCGAGGGCAAGATCGTCTACGCGGTCGGCTACGCGCCGCCGCCTGCCGCTCCGTCCCAGGCCGGGCCCGGACAGTCGGGGCAGTCGGGCGCGTCGACCTCGTCCTCGGGGTAGTGCCCGACCGCGAAGGCCTCGCCGGGGCCCTCGTCGCGCTCCAGGAGCTTGCCGAGCGCCTTCGCCGGGACTGCCCGTGGGACCGCGAGCAGACCGCGCGGTCGATCGTCCCGCACACGGTCGAGGAGGCCTACGAGGTCGCAGACGCGGCGCTGGAGGGCGACGACGAGAAGCTCCTCGACGAGCTCGGCGACCTCCTCTTCCAGGTCTACTTCCTCGCCCTCCTGCTCGAGGAGCGGGGAGCCGGCGACCTCGAGCAGGTCGCCGGGGCGATCCACGCGAAGCTCGTCCGGCGCCACCCGCATGTGTTCGGCGATGCGGTCGTGGAGACGGCGGGGGCGGTGAGGCGCCGCTGGGAGGAGCTCAAGGCCGAGCAGGAAGCGCGCGAGGGCGTCTTCCACCACGTCCCGGAGACGCTGCCCGCGCTCCTGCACGCGCGCAAGGTGCAGCGGCGCGCGGCCGCGGTCGGGTTCGAGTACCCGGACGTCGCGGGCGCGGTCGCCGACCTCGAGGACGAGCTCCGCGAGCTCCGAGCGGAGCTCGCCGTCGCGCCGGAGCCGCGGCCGGAGCGCGAGCCCGACCCGCTGCTCGCCGCCGAGCTCGGCGACCTTCTCTTCGCCTCCGTCAACGTCGGGCGGAAGCTGAACGCAGACCCGGAGCTCGAGCTCAGGCGCGCAAGCGACCGCTTCGTCGCCCGGGTCGAGGAGGCGGAGCGGCTCGCCGGCGCGGAGGGGCGCTCGTTCGCCGAGCTCTCGCTCGAGGAGCAGGACCGGTACTTCGATCTGGCCAAGTTGGCCGCGGAAAATGCGTCGCATTTTCCGGGGGGCTAGCTTGTCCCTTCGCTTCGCTCGGGAGGACCTCGCATGAGCTATCCGCGAAAAATGCTGCGCATTTTCCACGGGGGGAGTTTGTCCCATCGCTTCGCTCGGGAGGATGTTCGCAGGGAGGTTGGCCTATGAGCACCACTGCGATTCAGGGCGTCAAGGCCCGTCAGATTCTCGACTCACGGGGCAACCCCACGGTCGAGGTCGACGTGCGGCTCGCGGGCGGGGCAGTCGGCCGTGCAGCCGTGCCGTCCGGTGCCTCGACGGGGCGTTTCGAGGCGGTCGAGCTCCGCGACGGCGACCGCTCCGTCTATCTCGGCAAAGGCGTGCTGCAGGCCGTCGCAAACGTGAACGGGGAGATCGCCCGCGCTCTCGCAGGCCTCGATGCGGCCGACCAGCTCTCGATCGACCGGGCGCTGATCGAGCTCGACGGGACGCCGAACAAGTCGCGGCTCGGCGCGAACGCCGTCCTCGGCTGCTCGCTCGCCGCGGGGAAGGCGGCCGCTGGCGCGGCCGGCGTCTCGCTCTACCGCTGGATCGGCGGGGCGGAGGCGCACGTGCTCCCGGTGCCGATGATGAACGTCGTCAACGGCGGGGCGCATGCGCAGAACTCGCTCGATCTCCAGGAGTTCATGGTCGTGCCGGCGGGCGCGGAGTCGTTCGCGGAGGCGCTTCGCATCGGGGCTGAGGTGTTTCACTCCCTGAAAGCGCTGCTTCATGCACGTGGGCTCGCTACTGCTGTCGGCGACGAGGGAGGGTTCGCCCCCGATCTCAGCTCGAGCGAGGACGCGATCGAGTCGGTGCTCGAAGCGGCCGAGCGGGCGGGGCACCGGGACCGTGTCGCGATCGCGCTCGACCCGGCGGCGAGCGAGCTCTGGCGCGAGGGCCGCTACCGGCTCGCCGGGGAGGGGCGCGATCTTTCGCCGGGCGAGATGATCGAGTTCTGGGAGTCGCTTGCGGCGCGCTACCCGATCATCTCGATCGAGGACGGCCTCGCTGAGGACG
>JBGPNP010000249.1:0-4674 GCA_041487575.1 Gaiellaceae bacterium
CTCGACATCCTCGCGGTCTCGGACCACTTCCAGCCCTGGCGCCACTCGACCGGCCGCGCCCCCAACGCGCTCGTCTGGCTCGGCGCCCTCGCAGCGCGGACGGAGCGAGCGCACATCGGGACGAGCGTGCTCACGCCGACGCTGCGTTACCACCCCGCGATCGTCGCGCAGGCGTTCGGCACCCTCGCAGGGCTCGCTCCCGGGCGGGTCTTCCTCGGCGTCGGCACCGGCGAGGCGATGAACGAGACGCCGGCGACGGGCCTCGAATGGCCGGCTTTCAGGGAGCGCTTCGACCGCCTCGTCGAGGCGATCGAGCTCAAGCGGCTCCTCTGGGCCGAGGAGCGGGTCAGCTTCGAGGGGAAGTACTACCGGACCGAGCGGGCGACGATCTACGAGCGGCCCGAGCACCCGATCCCGATCTACGTCGCCGCCTCGGGGGCGCGGACGGCGCGCATGGCCGGGAGCATCGCCGACGGGTTCATCTGCACGAGCGGGAAGAAGCCGGAGCTCTACGGCGAGCTCCTCGCCGCCGTCGAGGAGGGCGCGCGCGAGGCAGGAAAGGATCCGGCCGACGTCCGGCGCATGATCGAGGTCAAAGTCTCCTACGATGACGACCGCGACCGAGCGCGTCAGGATTGCGGCTGGTGGGCTGCGCTGTCGCTCTCGACGGAGGAGAAGAGCGGCATCGAGGACCCGGTCGAGCTCGAGCGCCTGGCGGACGCGAACGCCGACCGGGCGGCGAGCCGCTTCATCGTCACGGACGATCCCGACGAGTGCGTCGAGGCGATCGGGCCCTACGTGGATCTCGGCTTCCAGGATCTCGTCTTCCACGCCCCCGGCGCCGACCAGCGCCGATTCCTCGACCTCTTCTCGCAGGACGTCCTGCCCCGCCTGCGTGCCCGCTTCGGCTGAGAACTCCTTTCGAAATGAAGCACGGGCCGCCCGGCCGCGCTGGACGGCGCGAGGCCGCGTCCTCGGTCGCGCCCATATCGGGTTTGATATGGGCGTTCCCTGTGTCCTTGCCTCGCACCGCCCATCGCACCCGGATCGGCGCGTAGTCATTCCGAAATGAGTTCTGAGATCCGGATCCTGCCGCTGTCCGGGCTCCCGGAGATCCGGCAGGGCGACGACCTCGGCGCGCTGCTCGGGGCCGCGGTCGAGCGGGCGGGCGGGCTCGAGGAGGGCGACGTCGTCGTCGTCGCGCACAAGGCGGTCTCGAAGGCGGAAGGCCGGGTCGAGATGACCCACGACTATCTCGGCGTCGTCCTACGGGAGGCCCGCCGCGTGCGCCGCCGTCGCGACGACCTCGTCATCGCCGAGACCGAGCACGGGTTCGTCTGCGCGAACGCCGGCGTCGACCGCTCGAACGCGCCCTGGGAGGGGTGGGTCGTACTCCTGCCGCGCGATCCGGACGCCTCGGCCGCGCGCATCCGTGAGGCGCTCGAGGCGCGCTTCGGCGTGGCGCCGGCGGTGATCGTCACGGACTCCTTCGGCCGGCCATGGCGGCAGGGGACGGCCGACGTCGCGATCGGCGTCGCCGGCATGCAGCCGCTCCTCGACCTGCGGGGGACGGCGGACGACCGCGGCTACGAGCTCCACGCGACCGTCGTCGCCGTCGCCGACGAACTCGCGTCCGCCGCGGAGCTCGTCATGGGGCAGACAGGCGGCGTCCCGGCCGCCATCGTCCGCGGCTACTCGGTCCCGGCGGGCGAAGGCTCCGCAGGCGAGCTCATCATGCCGCCCGAGCGCGACCTCTTCCCGTAGCGGTCAAAGGTGGCCCCGCGGGACATGGCTGTGACATGTCCTCTGGGGACATGTCCCCGGGTCAGACCCTTGGACATGTCCGAGCGGCGGATGCAGCTCCGCAAGCGCGATCGCGGGCGCTCTCAGGGCGTCACGACTTCGTCGCGAAAGTGGAACGAGACTGTGTTGGCGTCGCCGCCGTCCGGCTTTGGGCGGTCGGCGATCCGGGCAGCGTGAGAACATCTCGCCGTGCAGATCCTCGGCATCGATGTCGGTGGGACGTTCACCGACGCCGTCCTCCTCGAGGACGGGAGGCTGCGCACGGCGAAGGTTCCCACGGCGCGCCGGCAGGAGGAGTCGGTCGTCGCGGCGGCGCTCGCGGTCGGCGCGGGGGACGTCGGCCGCTTCACGCACGGGACGACGACTGCGACGAACGCGCTCCTCGAGCGGAAGGGCGCCCGGACGGCCTTTGTCGCGACGGCCGGGTTCGAGCATCTCCTCCACCTCGGCCGCCAGACGCGTGCGCACCTCTACCGGCTCTGCGAGCCGAACCCCGAGCCGCTGGTTCCCATCGAGCGCTGCCACAGCGTGCGAGAGCGCATAGGGCCGGGCGGCGTGCTCGAGCCGCTGGACCTCGCCTCGCTCCCGGAGATCGACGCCGAGGCAGTCGCGGTCTGCCTCCTCTTCTCCTTCCGCGACCCGTCGCACGAGCGGGCTGTCGCCGAGGAGCTTCGCCGCCGGCTCCCCGCCGCGCACGTCGTCGCCTCGCACGAGGTCTCGCCGGAGTTCCGGGAGTACGAGCGCGCTTCGACGACCGCGGTCGACGCCTACCTCGGGCCGGTGACCGCGCGCTACCTGCGCGGGCTCGCCGACGCGTGCGCGGCTGCGACCCTCCCGGAGCCGCTCGTCATGCGCTCATCCGGGGGGGTCGCCACGGTCGCCGAAGCCGCGGAGCACCCTTCGTGGATCCTCGTCTCCGGCCCGGCCGGCGGCGTCGTCGGCGCCGGCCTCGCCGCACGGCTCGCCGGTTTCGACAACGCGATCTCGTTTGACATGGGCGGGACCTCGACCGACGTCTGCCTGATCGCCGGCGGCCGGGCCGAGCGCTCCACCGAGCGCCGCGTCGCCGGGCTTCCCGTCAGGCTGCCGACCGTCGACGTCCACACCGTCGGCGCGGGCGGCGGCTCGATCGCCTGGGTGGACGCGGGCGGGGCACTCCGGGTTGGGCCGGAGAGCGCGGGCGCGGAGCCCGGGCCGGCCTGCTACGGGCGTGGCGGCGACCGGCCGACCGTGACCGACGCGAACCTCCTCCTCGGACGGCTCCCCGACCGGCTCCCGGGCGGCATCGAGCTAGATCAGGACGCAGCGGAGCGCGCTCTCGCGGGGCTCGATCCGGCCGCCGTCGTCGAGGTCGTGAACGCGGAGATGGTGCGCGCGCTCCGCGTCGTCTCCGTCGAGCGCGGGCACGACCCGCGCGAGTTCGCGCTCATCGCCTTCGGCGGCGCAGGACCCCTCCACGCCTGCGCGCTCGCCGACGAGCTCGGCATCCGCACCGTCCTCGTCCCGCAGGCGGCGGGCGTCCTCTCCGCGCTCGGCCTCGTGGCGAGCGAGGAGCGGCGCGACCACGTCCGCTCGTACGTCTGCCCGCTCGCCGAGGCCGGCGAGCTCCCCGCCGCGGGCGAGGCTGACCTCCGCTACGCGGGCCAGTCTTTCGAGCTCACCGTGCCGCTCGGCGGGGACCTCGCCGCCGCCTTCAACCGCGCGCACGAGGAGCGCTACGGCTACGCCGAGCGAGGGCGGCCGATCGAGCTCGTCGCCGTCCGCACTGCCGACGTCCGGCCCGGGCCCGAGATCGAGCTCGCGGGCGGCGAGCTGGTCAGGGTCGAGGGCCCGCGCGTCCTCGAGCTCGAAGGTGCGACCTGCTGGGCACCGGAGGGCTGGGCCGGGGAGTCCGACCGCTACGGCACGCTCGTCCTGGAGAGGCGGTAGGTGGACGTCGAGCTCCAGGTGCTCGGGAGCGCCCTCCGCGCGGTCGCGGAGGAGATGGGCGCCGTGCTGATCCGCTCGGCGTTCTCGGCGAACATCAAGGAGCGGCGCGACTGCTCGACCGCGCTCTTCGACGAGGCGGGCCGGATGATCGCCCAGGCCGAGCACATCCCCGTCCACCTGGGCGCGATGCCCGAGGCCGTCGCGGCCGTGCGGGAACGCGATCCGGCCCCGGGCGAGGTCTACGTCGTCAACGACCCGTTCACGGGCGGCACCCACCTGCCCGACATCACGCTCGTCTCCCGCACCGAGGTGGGCTTCGCCGTCTCGCGCGCGCACCACGCCGACGTCGGCGGCATGGAGCCGGCGAGCCTCCCGGCCGAGTCGACGACGATCTACCAGGAAGGGCTCGTCATCCCTCCGATCCGGCTCACCGACGAGCTCCTGACGCTCTTCGTCGCGAACATGCGCAACCCGGACGAGCGCCGCGGCGACCTCCGCGCGCAGGTCGCGGCACAGCGGCTCGCGGAACGGCGTATCGCCGAGCTGTGCCACCGGCGCGGGCGGGAGCGGGTCGTCCGCGCCATGGACGCGCTCTTCGCCTACTCGGAGCGCTCGGTTCGGGCGGCGATCGCGGAGCTCCCCGACGGGCGCTACGAGGCCGCCGACCGGCTCGAGCCGGTCGAGGGCGAGCTCGAGATCAGGGCCGCGGTCACGATCTCCGGCGAGGAGGTCGAGATCGACTTCGCCGGCACGTCCTCCCAGCACGACGGCAATCTCAACTGCCCGCTCGCGGTGACGCGCTCGGCCTGCTACTTCGTCGTCCGCTGCCTGACCGTGCCGGACCTGCCGTCGTCGGGCGGGGCGTATGCGCCCGTGACGATCCACGCGCCCGAGGGCTCGCTCGTCAATGCGCAGGCGCCGGCCGCCGTCGTCGCCGGCAAC
>JBGPNP010000250.1:0-4672 GCA_041487575.1 Gaiellaceae bacterium
AGATCGAGGCCCGCGAGGACGAGCAAGACCTCGAGGGCGACCGCCACCGTTCCGCCCGTGGAGGCGAGCAGAAGCAACCCGCCCACGGTCCCGGCGATCCCGATCGCGATGCGACCCAGCCGCTCGGCCGGAGTGATGTTGATCGACGGGCGTCTCAACGGAATCCCTCCGATCGGGACGGATGCTCATGGCCGGAACCGGCCGGCCTGACGACAAGACGCCCCCGGAGCATGCCCATGCCGCAGGTGAACTCGTATTCACCAGCCTGCTCGGGCAGGAGCTCGAGCGTCACCTCCTGGAAGGGGGGCAGGGTCGCGCTCTTGCCAAAGGCGGGAAAGACGACGCGCTCCGAGCAGGAGGCCGTCTCTTCCCGGTAGAAGGTGAGGCGCAGCGGGCGCCCCGCGCTCGCGAAGATCGTGTCCGGCTCGTAGCCGCCCTTGATGCGAATGCGAGCCTCTTGCAGATCGCTTCCGGCTCGCTGCGACGCCGCGCCGGAACGCGAGAACCTCTCGAAGATCTGATGGATCGTCATCGGGCCTCCCCTTGGCAACCTGTGGCGGGCGCGGGCCGGCTCCTCACGTCACGCGTGATGAGCCCTGTGGTGCTCACGTTTCTTGGTCCCGACGTCGCGCTCGCCCTCGCGCCGGGACGCCTCACCGGCCTCGTCGGCGAGCCGATCGCCGTTCTCGGTCCCGCGCTCGTCATCGTGCGAGCCCCCGGCGTGCGAGTGACCACCGTGGCCGCAGCCGAAGCCGCCGTGGCTCCCGTGCGAACCGTGCCCCCCGCCTCGGTGCATCCGCATCATGAGCAGCGGTACAAGGAGGAGCAGGGCGAGGAAGATGATCGTCTGCGTGCTCATTTCGGCCTCCTGCGTTCAGTGATCTGTGATCCTTGAGCGTTAGCCTGGCCCAGGCGTTTGAAGGCCTCGCGAAGAAGGTCTGCTCTTCCTGTGAAGCAGGCCACCCGCAATGCCGGGAGGGGGGGCGAGCTCGCTCCCAGCAACATCCCGTGTGCTCTCACGGAAGCGGCCGAGCAGCGCGAGCCAGGTGATCACCGTGGCGACCGGGATCGTGGACGGCGTCGCAAGCGCACGAGTCGACTCGGCCAGCTCGGCGCTCGTAACGCCGTAGCTGTCCTCGAGGATCTTCAGGCGGGCACGCACCCACGGGTCCCCTACCCTCGGCCCCACTGCTCCGGAGCGACTGAGCTCGGACCTCGCCTCGCTACCTGCCGAGTCCCCGGAGATCATGGCGCAGAGCTCAGGCCGGCACCTGTTCGCGCTCCTCCGCTTCGCGCTTCTCGAGCTCTTCGATGCGAGCGTCGACGTCGGCCCGCACCTCCCGCAGTTCTTCGAGCGACGCCGGGCGCGGGGGAATCTCAGCGCGCTGGCCGCCGTGAGATCCATGGGCCCCGTGACCCTTCGAGCCGCCGTGGCCCGCGTGCCCCTGATGGCCGCCACGCCCGTGCATCCAGAACATCATCAGCGGGCAGGCGAGAACCAGGGCGAGCACGAAGAACGTTCCAGGGTTCATCTCTCTTCTCCTTTCGGAAACTGCGTGCGCGGCGGCGGCCGGGGGTCGTCGACGCCATCCGAGACGACGAGGAGGCCGCGCGGGAGCCCGAGCTCGCATGCGAACTCGAACTCTCCCGCCTCCTCGGGCAGGATCTCGAGCGCGACGTCCTCGTAGGGCGGCAGCGTCGCGCTTCGCCCGAAGGCCGGGAGGACGACGCGATCGGAATGGGCGGCGGTCTCTTCCCGGCGAAAGACGAGGCGAAGCGGCCGCCCGGCGCTCGCCCGGATCACCTCCGGCTCGAAGCTGCCCCTGACGCGGACTCGGACCTCGCGCGCTTCCGTGCCGGAGCCGGCGTGCCGCGCGGCTCTGCGGAAGATTCCCTCGAGCAGACTGACTGGAAGAGCCATCCGACCTCACCATCACTCGCCTTTCTTTCAGCTTCAGGAGGCGATCTGAAGGTCTGGTGAAGACGATCTGCTCTTGTCGTGAAGCGGCCGACCGGGACCCCTACGCGGCAGGACGATCCGGAAGCGCGAACCACGGCCGGGAGCGCTCTCGACGTCGATCCGCCCGTCGTGCGCTCTCACGAGCTCGTGCACGATCGTCAGGCCGATCCCCGTCCCCCCGGTCGCCCGCGAGCGGGACTTGTCGCCTCGCCAGAACCGCTTGAAGATGTGGGTGAGATCCTCCGGGGCGATGCCGATCCCCGTGTCGCCGACCTCGAGGACGGCGGATCCCGCCTCGGGCCCGACCCGAACCCACACCCTGCCTCCCGGCTCGGTGTAGCGAAGGGCGTTCGAGAGGAGGTTCGCGGTGATCTGGCTGAGTCGATCGGAATCGCCCTCTACAAGGACCGGGCGGAGCTCCTTCGAGAGGTCGATCCCTCTCTCGGCGAAACGACCCGCGAACTCCTTCGCCTGGCGCTCCGCGACCTCGGCGAGGTCGACCGCGTGCTTCTCGAGCAGGAGCCCGGGCTGCTCGGCCTCGGAGAGCCGGGAGAGATCGTCGAGCAGACGGGCAAGCCGAAGCGCCTCCGCGTGCATCGCCTCCAGGTTGGCCGCCTGGTCCTCGAACACTCCGTCCTGCGCCGCCTCGATGCGCGAGAGCAGACCGCTGACCGGAGTGCGCAGCTCATGGGCCAGGTCGGCGACGCTCGCCTTCCGGAGAGCCTCCTCGCGCTCGAGCGTCCCGGCGAGCCGGTTCAGCGCGTGCCCGACCGCACGCATCTCAGCGTCGCCCCCGAGCTCGACCCGCGCGCTCAGGTCGCCGCGCTCGATCCGCTGCGCCGTCGCGCGGATCCGGCGAAGCGGACGCGAGAGCGTCTGCGCGAGCAGGAAGGCGAGGACGAGAGCGGCCGCGACCGAGAACGCGCCGGCGAGAAGATGGAGGCGGTCGAGCGAGGCCTGGAGGTGCTGCTCCTCCGGCGTCAGGAGCGCGCCGCCGGGCGTGGCCACGACGACCCTGCCGACCGTCCGCCCCAGAACGACGACCGGTGCCGAGGCCCGCGGGAACGGAAGCTCAAGGTGGCGATGGCCGGACCCGACCGAGCGGCCGTCGGCTCGGTAGAGGGCGAGCCGGATGCCGTTCAGCGTCGCGACGTGCTCGAGCGTCTCCACCACGGCCGGCGTCCAGCCGCCGCTCTCGGCGTAGACCGACGCCGCTACGTCCGCCATGTGCACGGCAGAGCGGTCGAGGCGAGCCTCGGCTGCGGCCGTCACGCGCGGGTGGAGGCCGCGGTTGGAGAGGAGCGTGGCGAAGCCGACGGCGAGCACGGCGACGGCGACGAGCGCGATCGCGAGCCGCGCCCGCAGCCCGAGGCGCCCCAGGATCCTCACCGCTTCGCGAGCCGGTAGCCGACCCCGAAGACCGTCTCGACGTACCGCGGGTGCTTCGGATCCGGCTCGATCTTCTTGCGCAGGTTCTTGACGTGCGCGTCGATCGTCCGCTCGTAGCCCTCGAAGTCGTAGCCCTGGACGTGGTTGATGAGCTCGAAGCGCGAGTAGACCCGGCCCGGGTAGCGGGCGAGGGTGACGAGGAGCTTGTACTCGTTCGGGGTCAGCTCGACGGCCTCGCCGTCACGACGCACCTCATGTTGGACGCTGTCGATCTCCAGTTGACCGCCGTCGAACGAGAGCGTCTCCACCAGCGGGGTCTCCGCTCCCTGCGAGCGCCTCAATACCGCGCGCACGCGGGCGACGAGCTCTCGCGGGCTGAACGGCTTCGTCAGGTAGTCATCGGCGCCGAGGACGAGCCCGCCGACGCGCTCGTCCTCGCTCGCCTTCGCCGTGAGCATGAGGATCGGCACGTCGGAGCGAGAGCGGATCTCGCGGCAGACGTCCTCGCCGGAGATGTCGGGCAGCATCAGGTCGAGCACGACGAGGCCGGGCTTCGTCCGCTCGGCGAGCGCAAGCCCTTCCCTCCCGTTCCCGGCGACGTACACGAGGTAGCCGTCCTTCTCGAGGTAACCGCGCACGACCTCCTGGACGGACGGCTCGTCGTCGATGACGACGATCTTCTTGTTCATGGCGCGCACCTCCCGCACTGGAGCTTCTCTCCCGAGTGTGAAGACGGCGTGAAGAAGCGCCATCGGGGTTTTTGGTGAGCGCGCCTCCGTAGAAAGGGCGGATCTTGCCCGGTCCTTCACGCCCCCTTCACACCCGCTGCCGACACTCGGATCGTGAAGGTCCGCGAGCTCGTCCTCGTCACGGCGGCCGATTGCCACCTCTGCGCCCACGCGCGCGAGGTGCTCGAGAAGATCGGGCGGGAGGAGCCGCTCGCCGTGCGCGAGATCGACGTCGAGAGCGACGAGGCGAGGGACCTCGCAGAGGCCGGCGTCCCGCTCGCCTTCCTACCGGTGCTCTGGGAGGGAAGCCGCGTCCTCGGCTACGGCCGCCTCTCGGAGCGGCGCCTGCGGCGGGAGTTGGCGGCGTGAGCTCTCCGCGGAAAATGCTGCGCATTTTCCGCGGACGGGGCGTGTCCCTTCGCTTCGCTCGGGCGGTTGCCCTATGAGCGGCGGCCTCTTCGCCGGGTCGGCAGCGGCCGCGTTCGCCGCGGGGATGGTCGCCTTCTTCGCCCCCTGCTGCGCGGGCGTCATGCTTCCGGCGTACCTCGGGGCGATCGCGGGCGGGAGCCGCTGGCGAATCGCCCGCCTGACGGCG
>JBGPNP010000251.1:0-4627 GCA_041487575.1 Gaiellaceae bacterium
GTGCTTGCGCAGGAGTGAGGCGGCCCGTGCCGGTCCGACGCCGGGCGCGCCGGGGATCCGGTCTGAGGGGTCGCCGCGGAGCGCGATGAAGTCCGGAACTTGCTCGGGATCGATGCCGTAGCGCTCGCGCACCTCGGCCGGGCCGACGCGCTCGACCTCGGAGACGCCTCTGCGCGGAAGCAGGATGATGCTGCACTCGCTGGCGAGCTGGAACATGTCGCGGTCGCTCGTGACGACGAGGGTCAGCCCCCCGCGCGCCTCCTCAGCCGCCGCGGCCGCCGCGACGAAGTCGTCCGCCTCGAACCCTGCCCGCTTCGCCCAGAGGAAGCCGAACGCGGACACGAGCTCGGGCAGGCGGTCGAGCTGGTCGGTCAGCTCTTGGGGGAAGTCGCGGCCCGACTGGTACGAGGGCAGAAGCTCGTGCCGGTACGTCGGCTCCCCGACCGTGTCGAAGCCGACGAAGACCGCGCGCGGCTGCTCGGCCTCCCACAGGGAGACGAGCATGTTTGCGAAGCCGACGATCATGTTGGCCGGCCGCCCGTCGCCGCCCCTGATCGAGGTGGGCAGCGCGTGGAAGGCGCGATGAGCGAGCGAGTCCCCGTCGATCGCGAGCAGATGCTTCAGAGAGAGGCCTCGAGCTCGGCGATCTTCGCCATGAGCCGGTCGGTCGCCTTCTGAGATGCCTCGCGCAGGTCGAGCTCCCCGAGATCGTCGAGCTCGATCGGCGGCCCGTAGGTGACCCGGAGCGGGCCGAGCCTCGAGAGCCTGTCCGTCCCTTTGATGGCGGCTGGGACAAGTGGGACGCCGGCCTCGAGCGCGATCCTGGCCGCGCCTGTGTGCGGGCGCGCCTCGAACTTCTTCACGAGGCCCTTCTTGCGCCGCGTCCCCTCCGGGAACATGACGACCATCTCGCCTGAGCGGGCGAGCTGGATCGCCGTCTCGATCGCCTCGAGGTCCCTCTGCCCGCGCCTGACGGGGAAGGCGCCGGTTGCGTTCAGGAGCGGCTTCAAGATCGGGTTGTAGAGCTCCGATTTCGCCATGAAGCGGCCCTCCCGCATCGGCCAGAGCGGCAGGCAGAGCGGCCACGGGTCGAAGTTCGAGGTGTGGTTTGCCGAGAGGACGAGCCCGCCCTTCCGCGGGACGTGCTCGACACCGGTCACCCGCAGCCGGTAGAGCAGCCGCACGACGGGCAACGTGAGGATCGCCGAGAACGCGTAGAAGGGGCGCACGGAGTGTGAAGTATGTCGCGCGCCCGGCCGGACGCCGAACCGGAGCGGAACCGTGCCGAGAGTGTGCCGACCCTCCTGCCGGGGGAAGCGCCGTGAGACCGCTTCGCTATGGTGTCTCGCGTGGGCAAGACGCTCGTCGTCGCAGAGAAGCCGTCCGTCGGCCGCGATCTCGCGGCCGTGCTCCCGGGCTCGTTCAGGGCGAGCGCGGACAAGACCCACCTCGAAGGCGGCGGCTACGTCGTCACCTGGGCCGTCGGGCACCTCGTCGGCCTCGCCGAGCCCGAGGCGTACGACGAGCGCTTGAAGAAGTGGCGCTTCGCCGATCTGCCGATCGTCCCCGAGCAGTTCCGGCTCGTCCCGAACGACGAGAAGGCGAAGAAGCAACTCGTCGCCGTCCAGCGCCTCCTGCGCTCGCGCGAGGTCGATCTCGTCGTGAACGCCTGCGACGCCGGGCGCGAGGGCGAGCTCATCTTCGCCTACCTCTTCCAAACCACCGGCGTGGACAAGCCCGTCAAGCGCCTCTGGCTCAACTCGATGACGCGCAAAGCGATCGAGGACGCGTTCGCGCGTCTTCGGCCCGGAGAGGATATGAGGCTCCTCGAGGACGCGGCCCGCTCGCGCTCCGAGGCCGACTGGCTCGTGGGCATGAACGCGACCCGGGCGGCCACGATCCGGCTCCGCTCCGCCTTCGACGGAGCCGTCTCGCTCGGCCGCGTCCAGACGCCGACGCTCGCGCTGGTCGCCCGCCGCGAGCTCGAGCTCCGAGCGTTCGAGCCCGAGCCGTACTGGCTCGTCGAAGCGCGCTTCGCCGCCTCGGGTGAGCGGCTCTACAGCGGGCGCTACCTCGGCGGCAAGCGGCTCGGCGAGGAGGAGGCCGCCGCCGTCGTCCGCGGCTGCCACGGCGAGCCCGGCGAGATTACGAGCCTCGAGAAGAAGGAGGAGCGCGAGGCGTCGCAGCTTCTCTACGACCTCACCTCCCTCCAGCGGCACGCGAACATCCTCCACGGCTTCTCCGCCCGGCGAACGCTCGCGGCCGCCCAGAAGCTCTACGAGCAGCACAAGGCGATCACCTACCCGCGCACGAGCTCGCGTTTCCTGACGAGCGACATGATCGCCGAGATCAAGCCGACTGCCGGCTTCGTCGGTCGGCACGGCGAGTACGCGAAGGCCGCGCAGTACGTCACCCGCCTCGAGAAGCTGCCGCTCGGCCGAGTCGTCAACGACAAGCGGGTCGAGGACCACCACGCGATCATCCCGACGAAGGCGGAGCACAACCTCGTGAAGATGGGCGACGACGAGCGGAGGATCTACGACCTCGTCGCGCGGCGCTTTCTCGCGATCTTCCACCCGGACGCGGTCTACGAGCGCACGCGCATCGAGACCACCGTCGAAGGCTCTCCTAGCGTCGCCGGGGCGCCTCCCGCGGAGCCAGCGGCGACCGGTGGCGCTAGGCACGTCTTCCGTACGAGCGGCCGGATCCTCCTCGAGGCGGGCTGGAAGGCCGTGTACGGCCAGGAGGCGCGACCGGCCGACGCGGCCGAGGACGACTCCGGCGGCGACCAGCTCCTCCCCTCGCTCGAGCAGGGGGAGCGGGTCGAGACGCGCTCGGTCGAGTCGCTGCGCAAGGAAACGCAGCCGCCGCGGCGCTTCACAGAGGCCTCGCTCCTCGCGGCCATGGAGACGGCGGGCAAGCACATCGAGGACGAGAAGCTGCGCGAGGCGATGAAGGAGTCGGGCATCGGCACGCCTGCGACTCGTGCCGCCATCATCGAGCGGCTCATCCAGGTCGGCTACATCGAGCGCGAGGGGCGGGCGCTCAAGGCGACCGAGAAGGGCGTCCAGGTGATCTCGCTCCTCGGCGACCACCCGCTCACCTCGCCCGAGCTGACCGGCGAGTGGGAGCACCGCCTCGGCGAGATCGAGCGCGGCGAGGACAGCCGCGACGCCTTCATGTCCGACATCGTCAAGTTCACGACCTCCACCGTCCAGGATCTCGACAAGCTCAAGGACAAGCTCGAGGGCGTGAGGGTCGAGCGTGCGAACCTCGGCTCCTGCCCGTCCTGCGGCCGAGACGTGATCGAGAACCGCAAGGGCTACTCCTGCTGGACGAAGGACGACCCCGGCTGCGGCTTCGTCATCTGGAAGCAGAAGGCCGGAAAGACGCTCACGCCCGAGACCGTCAAGGAGCTCATGGAGAAGGGGAGGACCGAGAAGCCCGTCACGGGCTTCCGCGGGCGCTCGGGCCGAACCTTCGCCGCAAAACTTCGCGTGGGACAGGCCGATGACGGTAAGTGGCGTGTCGACTTCGACGAGGACTGGGCGAAGGAGCCCCGGGAGAACGAGCCCGTCGCGTCGGCCTCGGGTGCCCGCCGGGCGGCGGAATAGGCTTCCGGGTGCAAGCGTTCGGTTAAACGCCCGTTAAGAAACATCGGATCTACTGGATTCCCCAGGAAAACGGCCGTAGAGTGCGAAGTGTGGCCCTGGGAATAGGGGAAACAAACCGCCTGCCGGGTTTGAACGAAAGGACTGAAGAGACCACTTGAGCCAGCACCCCATGCACGAACTGTTGGACACCCTCCAGGTTCGCTCGATTCTGGAGAACGCCGAAGAGCGGGGCTACGTCGAGATCGCCGAGCTCGAAGCGCTCCAGATCGAGCTCGACCTCGCAGACGAGGAGCTCGCGGACTTCACCCAGGAGCTCGAGACCCTCGGCCTCGAGATCGGCGCGCCGGCGGCCGAAGAGGTCGAAGAGATCGACCTCAGCGCCTCGCCCGTGCAGGGCGCGGGCGACAGCCTGCAGCTCTTCCTCGCCGATGTCGGGCGCCACAAGCTCCTGACGGCCTCGGAGGAGGTCATGCTGGCGAAGCGGATCGAGAAGGGCGACCGCGAGGCCAAACGGCGCATGATCGAGTCGAACCTGCGCCTCGTCGTCTCCATCGCCAAGGGCTACCGCGGCCTCGGCGTCCCCTTCCTCGATCTCATCCAGGAAGGGACCCTCGGCCTCAACCGCGCCGTCGAGAAGTTCGACTGGCGCCGCGGGTACAAGTTCTCGACGTACGCGACGTGGTGGATCCGCCAGTCGGTTCAGCGCGCCGTTGCGAACAACGCCCGCACGATCCGCGTGCCCGTCCACGTCGTCGAGCGCCAGCAGAAGCTCGGCCGAGCCGCCCGCCGGCTCGAGGTCGAGCTCGGCCGCGAGGCGACGAAGGCCGAGCTGGCCGAGGCGACCGGCCTCCCGATCCAGCACGTCGACGAGGCGCTGTCCGCTGCGTCCGCCTCGGTTTCTCTCAACCAGACGGTTGGGGCCGACGACGAGGGCGAACTCGGCGATCTCTTCGCCGACCGCGAAGCGCCCGACCCGTTCGACGAGGCCGAGGAGTCGCTGCGCAAGCAGAACA
>JBGPNP010000252.1:0-4599 GCA_041487575.1 Gaiellaceae bacterium
CATGATCGCCAGACCCGCGTAGAGCGTCCCGTTCGCCCAGCGGCGGTCGGCCCGTGCGCGCCGGCGCAGACGGGCCGCGTGGACGAGGACGACCTCCTGCCGCGTGCTCATTGCCTAGTGCGCCTTCCGGCGGATACGGCGCGCCCTGACGGCTGCAAAGCGGCACCGGGCCGCGTCCTCAGTCACGCCCATATTCGTCGAATATGGGCGCTCCCTGCGTCCTTCCCCGGCGCCGTTTTCGCGCGCCAGGATCATCACCGTACCCACCGGAAGGCGCACTACTCGTACCTCACGCGCGGGTCGACCAGGGCGTAGGAGAGGTCGGCCAGAAGGTTGATCGCGATCACGATGATCCCGAAGACGAGCGTCAACCCCTGGATCGTCGGGAAGTCGCGGGTGAAGATCGACTCGACGAGGAGCTGTCCGAGCCCCGGGATGTCGAAGACGCGCTCGATCACGACCGCGCCGGAGATGAGCCAGCCGAGGTTGACGGCGAGCACGGTGATCGTCGCGATCAGCGCCGGCCGGAGGCTGTGCTTGACGACGACGCGGAGCTCGGAGAGGCCACGGGCCCGCGCGGCCTCGACGTACTCCGTGCCGAAGATGTCGACGAGGCTCGCGCGCAGCGAGCGGACGAGCATCGAGGCGAGAAAGAGGCCGATCGTGAGCGAGGGCAGAGTCAGGCTCCGTACGTGCCCGGAGAAGCCCTCGCCGTAGCCCGAGACCGGGAAGATGCCGAGGTCGAGGCTGAGCTTGCGGATGAGGATGAGCCCGAGCCAGAACGAGGGCATGGCGAAGCCGATCAGCGTCAGGACGCGGATCAAGTGATCGGCGAGCCGGTTGCGACGCAGGGCCGAGACGATCCCGAGCGGGACCGCGATCACGAGGGCGATCAGCGTCGCATAGGCGAGGAGGAAGAGGCTAGGGCCGAGCCGCTCGCCGACGACGCTCGAGACCGGGCGGCGCAGGATGATCGACTCGCCGAGGTCGCCGTGCACGGCACCGCCGACGAAGCTCAGGTACTGCTGCGGCAGGGGCCGGTCGATCCCGAGCTCGTGCTTGACCGCGGCGACGCGCTCGGCGGGGGCCTTGGCGCCGAGCATGATCCGGATCGGGTCGCCCGGGACGAGGTGGATGAGGACGAAGGATGCGAGGGTGATGCCGATGACGACCGGGAGGACGTGGAGCAGCCGGCGCCCGAAATAGCGGGTCATCGGCTGCTCCCTTCCTTCGTCTTCCGCGCGCTACGCGAGCGACACGTCCTCGAGGCGCCACCACGCGGTCTTGACCGTGTGGAAGTCCTTGACGTTCGAGCGAATGCCCGTGCGGGCCGGCGTGAAGTAGAGCGCCACCATCGGCGCGTCGTCCATGACGCGCTGCTGGAGGTCGCCGAACGCCTTGCCGCGCACGGTGTCGTCGGTCGCCTCGGCGGCCTGCTTCACGAGCGCGGTCGCCTTGTCGCTCTTGTACTGCGTGAAGAACGACTTCGTCCCCCCGACGGCCGAGTAGTCGAACTGGATCGCGGCCAGCTCGTCGGGGGCGGTGACGTCGCTCGTGATGTACCAGTTGGCCCCGACCGTGTAGTTGAACTGGGAGAAGTCGGTGTACGCGGTGCCGACGTCGAGGTTCTCGATCTCGACGTTGACGCCGATCTGCGCCCACGTCTCCTTCACGATCTGCGCCACCTGGGCGACGATCGAGTCGCCGGTCGGGACGACAAGCGGCAGGGTGACCCCGCCCGCGGCCGAGGACTCGGAGATGAGCTTCTTCGCCATGTCCAGGTCGAACGGGTAGGGCTTCACGTCCTCCCGCCAGTAACGCATCTTCGGCATCATGTGGTTCGCGACCTCGGCCCGCCCGAAGAGGACGTTCTTGATGATCGACTCCTTGTCGGTCGCGTAGTTCAGGGCTTGGCGCACCTTGACGTCGTCGAGCGGCTTCTTCGCATTGTTGAGCCAGATGCCGTCGAAGCGGAACAGCGGCTCGACGAGAACGTCGACGTCGGCCAGCTTGTCGAGCTGGTCGATCTGCGCGAAGGGGATGTTCACCGCCGCGTCCACCTCGCCGGCCTGGAGCTTGAGGATGCGCGTGTTGTCGTCGGTGACGTAGGGGATCATCACCTCGTCCACGATCGGCCGGCCCGGCTTCCAGTAGTGCTCGTTGCGGACGAAGTGGACGAACTGACCTTTCGAGAACTCCTTGAGGGCGAACGGGCCTGTGCCGATCGGGCTCTGCGCGAAGGCCTCGGGATCGGGCTCGACCTTCGCCTTGGGGACGATCGAGGCCGGGAACACGTTGAGGTTCTCGAGCATGGGCGCGAACGGGTTCTTGAGCGTAACCACGACGGTGGACTCGTCAGGAGCCTCGACGCCGGAAACGGGCCCGAAGAGGAAGGAGTAGGCGCTTCCCTTCGGGTCGAAGACGCGCTTCAGGGAGAAGACGACGTCGTCGACCGTCAACGGGGCGCCGTCGGAGAAGCTCACGCCCTGGCGCAGGTGGAAGGTGTAGACGGTGCCGTCCGGGGAGATGTCCCACGACTCGGCGAGCGACGGGACGACGCCGCTCGAGTCCGCGTTCACCGTAGTGAGCTGGTCGAACATCTGGTAGATCACCCAGATCGACCCGTTGTCGCTCGGGATGATCGGGTCGAGCGAGAGCGGCTCCTCGTTGCGGGCCATCGTGAACGTGCCGCCCGCTTTCGGGGCGCCTCCGCCCCCGGCCGTCTCGGCGGGCGCGGTCGCTCCGCCGCCGGTCGCCGCAGGCGGCGGCGCGGCCTCCTGCCCGCCGCCTCCGCCGCAGGCGGCGAGGAACCCCGGCAGAGCCAGCAGCGCGCCGCCGGCCGTGAAGCGCGCCAGCAGCTGCTTTCGGGTCATCTCCTCCTTGGCGAAGCGCTCGAACGGGTCCCTGCTCATCCCTCTCCTCTCCTTTCAACCGGCTTCGTTGTCACCAGGGCGGGCCGCCGCTCGGAGCACGAGAGTGATCGAGCCACGGTTGATGGCGAAAGCGTGTGGCGTCTCTGCACGGAACCGGGCCATTGGGGCCGGCAGCATGGTACGACGGGTTCTCTTAGTGGTCTCCACCGTAAGTACGGTCTCGTATTGCCGAGCGAAAACCAAGCAGGCCAAGGACGCAGGGAGGCCTCATACCAAAGCGGTATGTGGCCGACTGAGGACGACGGCATGCGCCGGTTTGCAGCCGGCAAGTCGGGGCCGTATTTGCGGTGGCGACCACTTGGTCCGGACAGAGCATCGAATCGTTCGCCCGGCGCGAACATAACAGCGAGACGGGTCCGTCACAACGCCGCCCCGATCGACGATCTCGAGCGCAGGCCAGCCCGAGAGCCCGGTGGCGTGAAACAAGGAGCGGATCACCCTCCGGGGGGAGGGCGCCTACGCGGTTCCGGGCTAGGTTCTGTCCGGTTTCCACTGCGGCCCGCCTCCGGGCGGAAAGGACACGACATGCGGCGACACCCCGGCGACAGGCGGTCCGACTCGACGGCGAAGGCGGTTCTCCTCGCCGAGGCGCGGGATCTCCTCGGCGGACTCCTCGTGGCGGCGCTCGTCGCGCTCCTCGCCATCTTCGTGCTCATGCCGGCGGCCGGCCGCTACGTTCACTTCCCCCTTCCATCCGAGCGTGACGCCTTCCAGCATCCGGCTCATGTCGAGCTGCAGAGCGCCTCGGGCCTGGCCGGGGCAACGAAGGAGACCGACCTGGCCTTTGGATCCGGGTCGCACCTGCTCTCGATCCGCGCGGGCTTCACGGGCGACGCCGCGCTCGTCGTCGCCGACGGCCTCAGCGGCCAGAAGAAGGGCACCGCGCACCCGGCCTCGCCGCGGCGGCCCGACACGGTCGCCGGCGGCTCAGGAGGCAGCGACCGGTCGCCGGTGCTGGGCACCGACGGCTCGGGGAGCCCAGCGGACGCCGAGGCAACGCAGACCTCGACGGCGGTCCAGGCGCCCGAGGCGGCCTCGCCCGGGAGCGCCGCGCCGGTCCCGGGGCAGGGCGACAAGGGCAAGGGGAAGGGGAAAGGCAAGAAGAACGGAGCCGGCGACGCCGAGAGCGACCAGGAAGGGCAAGCCGCTGCGGACGCGCAGGCGAGCGACCAGGCCGCCGCCGAATCCCAAAGCTCCGGGCAGGGCGGGCCGAGCGCCGACCAGGGCGGCGCCGACGCGGCCGGCGACCAGGGCGGAGGTCAGAGCGCCGGCGGTCAGGAGGCCGGCGGAGGACAGGGCCAGGCCGACACCCAGGGCGGCTCCGGGAACGGCAACGGAAACGGGAACGCGAACGGCCAGAACGGCACCCAGGGCCTCGGCAACGGCGGCCAGAACAACGGCAACGGCGGTGCGGACAACGGCGTCGGCACCCAAAACAACCCGGGTCAAGGCACAGGCCAAGGCAAGGGCAACGGACAGTAGCCCCGCAGAGGACCCGGACGGCGACTGGAGCGGCGGCGACGCCGCTCCGGCGCTCTAAGTGGTCGCCACCGCAAATACGGCCCGCCTGGCCGGCTGCAAACCCGCGCATCCCCGCGTCCTCAGTCGGCCCCATACCGGCTTGGTATGGGGCCTCCCTGCGTCCTTGGGCTGCTTGGTTTTCGCG
>JBGPNP010000253.1:0-4547 GCA_041487575.1 Gaiellaceae bacterium
CACCCGCGGGGCCAACACCTACGGCCCGAACCAGTATCCGGAGAAGCTGATTCCGCTCTTCGTCACGAACGCGCTCGACGGCGAGCCGCTGCCGCTCTACGGTGACGGGCGGCAGACCCGCGACTGGCTTCACGTCGAAGACCACTGCGCCGCAATCGACCTCGTCCTGCGCGACGGTGCCGGGGGCGAGGTCTACAACGTCGGCGGCGGCCACGAGGTCGAGAACGTCGATGTGACGCGCCGCATTCTCGAGCTCACCGGCGCCGACCCTTCCCTCGTCCGCCACGTCGCCGACCGGCCAGGCCACGACCGCCGCTACTCCCTCGACTCGTCGAAGCTGGACACGCTCGGCTGGCGGCCGGAGCGGAGCTTCGAGGAGGGACTGGCCGAGACGGTCGCCTGGTACCGCGACAACCGCGCTTGGTGGGGGCCGATCAAGACGGGCGAGTACCTCGCGTACTACCGCACGCAGTACGCCGAGCGGCTCCGCTGAGGAGTCTCGCCCGCGAGGTCGAAGACAGCGGGATCTTCACGCGATCCTCACACCCGTTTGGCTACCCTCGCGGGGTCGTCCCTCGCATGCGTCGCCTCCTGCTCGTCCTCGCGCTCGCCCTGGCGCTCGCGCTTCCCTCCGCCGCGGCGGCGGGCTCGCTCTTCCTTGTCAGCGGGCGGGGCTGGGGCCACGGAGTCGGCCTCTCCCAGTACGGCGCCTGGGGGTTCGCGCAGAACGGTATGCCCTACGACCAGATCCTCGCGCACTACTACCCGGGAACCGCGCTCGGCCCGGCGCCGGTCGCGGAGGTCCGCGTCCTCGTAGCGGAGAGCAGGAAGGCGGTCAAGATCGGCTCGGCGGCGCCGTTCAAGGCGACCGACGCCGCCGGAGCGTCCTACGACGTCCCGGCCGGGACGTACGAGCTCGGGGCCGACCTCGCGCTCGTCCTTCCCGACAAGACCGTGACGCTCGCTCCTCCCGTCCGCTTCGACCCCGGCGACGCTCCGCTCGAGCTGCATAGGCCCTACCGGGGCGCGATCGTCCTCCTCTCCAACGGCAAACGCGTCTCGGCCGTCAACAATCTCGGCCTCGAGCAGTACCTCTACGGCGTCGTCCCGGGCGAGATGCCCGCAGACTGGACGCCGGCGGCGCTCGAGGCCCAAGCCGTCGCGTCGCGCTCGTACGCGCTCGCGAATCTCGCCGGCGCCGGGAACTTCGACCTCTACTCCGACACGCGCAGCCAGGTCTACGGAGGGATCGCGGCCGAGGACGCTCGCACGACGGCGGCCGTGGACGCCACCGCCGGTCAGGTCCTCCTCTTCGACGGGCAGGTTGCCGAGACGTTCTTCTTCTCGACTTCCGGTGGCCGGACGGCCGCCGCCGCCGACGTCTGGGGCAAGCCCTTCCCCTACCTCGTCTCGGTGGACGATCCGTACGACACGCTCTCGCCGTACCACGAGTGGGGGCCCGTGCTCTTCACGGCGGCGGATCTGTCAAAGCGCTTGGGCAAGCTCGCTCCGCAGTCCGTGCGCGACCTGACCGTGGGCCAGGACAGCTCGGGTCGAGTCGCCGCCGTCACGCTCGTCGGGCAGGCGGCGAGCACGCAGGTGGCCGGCACGGATCTGCGCCGCCTGCTCGGGCTTCGCTCGACGTGGTTCGACGTCGGCGTCCTGACGCTCGAGGCGGAGAAGCCGCTGCTCGTCTTCGGCGACAAGGGAGTTCTGCGCGGGGTCGTGCGCGGGCTGGCCGGCGTGACGCTCGAGCGGAAGCTCCCCGGAGGGGCCTGGGAGCCGGCAGGCGAGCCGAAGGTGCAGGACGACGGCACGTTCGCGGTCCCGCTCGGCAAGCTGAGGCTCTCGACCGCGTTCCGGCTCACGTCTGCGGCGGCCCCCGGGCTGCCGGCTCGGATCCGGGTGGCCGCACGGGTCGTCCTCGACCCGCCGACGGGGCACAAGTCGCTGCGCGGGCGCGTCCGTCCGAAGGCCGAGGGGACGGCGGTCGAGATCCAGCGGCTCGGCGAGGACGGGAGCTGGACGTCGGTGGCGGAGACGGCCACCGACGCGGCCGGCGAGTTCAAAGCAAAGCTTCTCCTCGAGCCGGGCGTCTACCGCGCCGTGGCGACGCCGGGTGGCGGTCTCGTCCCCGGGACGAGCGCCGAGCTCGAGCTTCCGGCTGGATGATCCGAGCGCTCGGCGTCCTTCTCGCGGCCGCCGCGGCGGCAGCACCCGCCTGGGCGGCCCCCGGGACGATCTCCGTCGGGCTCGCGGCCGGGGCGTCGCCGGACCGGGTCGTATGGGCGGTCGAGAATGCGACCGGAGGCAAGGTCGTCCGCCGGCTGGGCTCGCTCCATGCGCTCGTCGTCGAGGTCCGCGACGTGGACACGGCGATCGAGGCGGCCCGCCGCCTCCCGGGTGTCGAGTTCGTGGAGTCGGACGAGGCGAAGCGGGAGCTCGACTTCGTCCCGAACGACCCGCTCCTGCCGCAGCAGTGGTACGTGCCCGCGATCAAGGCCTTCGACTTCTGGCCGGAGAAGCCTGAGCTCGCACCGGTGGGGGAGCTCACGCCGGTGATCGTGGCGGTCGTGGACTCGGGAATCGACGGCGACCACCCCGACTTCCAGGGCCGAATCCTGGTCGCCAGGAGCTTCGTAAAGACGCCGCCCAACGTGGACTCGGTGGGGCACGGGACGATGGTCGCGGGCGAGATCGCCGCAGCGCTCGACAACGGAGTCGGCATCGCCGGCGTCGCGTTCCCGGCCCAGCTCCTGATCGCGAAGGTCGTCGGCCCGGACGGGAGCATCTCCCTCGACGCGGAGGCCCGGGCAATCCGCTGGGCGGTCGACAGGGGCGCTCGGGTGGTCAACCTCTCGCTTGGCGGCCCGCGCAACCCGGACAATCCCGAGCGCGACACGTTCTCGGAGCTCGAGCAGCGCGCGATCGACTACGCCGTCAGCAAGGGAGCGGTGGTCGTCGCGGCGACGGGGAACTGCCAGGACGTCTGCCCGTACCGCTATGCGAGCTACCCGGCGGCGCTCGCGCACGTCGTCGGCGTCAGCGCTCTCGGGCCGAACGGCACGACCCCGTCCTTCTCGAACCGGGACGCGATCTACAACGACATCGCCGCGCCCGGCCAGGGGATCGTCTCGACGTTCCCGCTCGCCCTCTCCGATCCGAGCTGCGACCAGCCCGGCTACTCGATCTGCGCGAACGTCGAGGACTACCGCCGCGGAGAGGGCACGTCCTTCGCCGCTCCGCTCGTCTCGGCGGCGGCCGCGCTCCTCCTGTCGGTGCGCCCCGACCTCGAGGCGAGCCAGGTCGTGGACATCCTCGAGCGGACGGCCGTCGACATCCAGGACCCAGGGCGGGACAAGCAGTCCGGCGACGGCCAGCTCGACCTGGCGGCGGCGCTGACCGCCCTGTCCGGGCCGATCCCGCCGGCCGACCGGTACGAGCCGAACGACGACGCGGGCGACCGTGCCTACACGCTCTGGGGCTCGTCGAGGACGGTCGAGGCAACCGTCGACTACTACGAGGACCCGACCGACGTCTACAAGATCCGGCTCCGTGCCGGGGAGCGGGCCCAGTTCAAGCTGCGAGGCCCGGAGGGGACGGACGTGAACCTCGTCCTCTGGCGTCCGGGCGCCGAGAACATCGAGGCGTTTCCCCCACGCGGCCTCGTGGCCAAGGTCGCGAACAAGCCGGGCCCTCGTGAGCTTCTCCGCTTCACGGCCGATGAGGGCGGTTGGTACTACCTCGAGGTGAAGCTGTCGAAGGGGGCAGGCGGCCCCTACCGGCTCACAGTCGAGAAGACGCGCTAGAGGAGCTCGTCGTCCGGCACCTCGCGGATCTGGCGGGCCGGGTTGCCGACGACGACCGCGCGCGGCGGGACGTCGCGCAGGACGACGGCGCCGGCGCCGACGTACGCCTCCTCGCCGATCTCGATCCCGGGGAGGAGGACGGCGCCGGCGCCGATCCGCGCACCGCGGCGGATCGTCGGGCCCTTCATGAGCGTGAGCCGCTTCTCGGTGCGCCCCATGTAGTTGTCGTTCGTCGTGACGACGCAGGGCGCGACGAAGACGTCCTCCTCGAGCGTCGAGTACGCGGTGATGTAGGCGTTCGCCTGGATCCGCGTCCGCGCGCCGATCGTGACGTCGTTCTCGACGAGAGCGCCGCGCCCGATGACGACGTCGTCGCCGATGTCGCAGCGCTCGCGGACGCAGGCCTGGTCGCCGACGACGACGCCGCGCCCGAGCCGCGTTCCCCCGAAGACGACCGCGCCCGCGAGGATCTCCGAGCCCTCGCCGACGACGAGCGGCGGCAGCGGCTCCCGCTTCGCCGTCGAGCGCTTGCCGAGGACGGGCTGCTTGCCGACGACGGCGTGGTCGCCGATCAAGACGTCGTCAGCGAGGACGGTCCCTTGATAGACGACGGCTGTCTCGGCGATGGTCATTTCCTCGCAAGCGGAGCGATGCGACTAGGGGCCTGTCCGGGAAGCCGCGCGATGCCGGGGCGCGCGAAAACCGCGCGCCGGCAAGGACGCAAGGAGCGCCAATATG